>JBCCWH010000007.1:0-64544 GCA_039193915.1 Planctomycetota bacterium | reverse complement strand
TTGGCGTTGGCGCCGGCGGTGATGTTCTTGAGGCCTTCGGCGAAGATGGCTTCGGCGTAGACGGTGGCGGTGGTGGTGCCGTCGCCGGCGTCCTTGGAGGACTTCGACGAGACTTCCTTGACCATCTGGGCGCCGATGTTTTCGATCGGGTCGTCGATCTCGATTTCCTTGGCGACGGTGCCGCCGTCCTTGGTGACGGTCGGGCTGCCGAAGGATTTCTCGAGGATGACGACGCGGCCGGACGGGCCGAGGGTGGTCTTGACGGCTTTGGAGAGCTTCTGGACGCCGCGGAGGATGGCCTGGCGTGCGTCGTTGTCGAAGATGATGTGTTTGGCGGACATTGGGGTGCTTCCTTGATAAAGCGTGGTTGGGTATGTGGGGTTTGAAGTGGCTGGGGTCGCGCCGCCTTGCAGGCGGCGGCTAACGGCTTGCTGCGCAAGTGGACGCGTTGCGTCCGTGTTTTAGCAGTCGTTTAGGAAACGACTGCTAAAACTTCGTCTTCGCTGAGCATGATGAGGTCTTCGTCGTTGTGCTTGATTTCGGTGCCGCCCCACTTGGAGAGGATGACGGTGTCGCCCTTCTTGACGGTGAAGGGGGCGCGTTCGCCGTTGTCGAGGACCTTGCCGGTGCCGACGGCGATGACCTTGGCTTCCTGGGGCTTCTCCTTGGCAGATTCGGGGAGGTAGAGTCCCGAGGCGGTCTTGGTTTCGGCTTCGAGGCGCTTGACGAGGATCTTGTCGCCGAGGGGTTTGATGTTCATGGTGAGGTTCCTTTAGGGAGTTGGGGGTTAGGGATTGGGAGTTGGGGGTCAGAGGTTTGGGCCAAATCCCAAACCCCATATCCCAACTCCGTCGGGTCAGGGTAAGCGTGTGTTACTGGGGTGGCGGGTTGGCTCCGTCGGGCCAGGTGTTGTTGTAGGCGCGTTCGACGAGGCGTTGGAAGGTGTTGAGCAGGGCGTCGAGTTTGACGGGTCGGTTGATGACGGAGAACGCGCCGAGTTCGAGGGCCTGGTTGAGGAGGCGTTGGACCTGGCGCTGGGAATAGCTGCGTGAGTTGACGACGACGACGGGAGGCTTTTGCGGGAGGCGCTGGATCACTTGCATGAGCCAGAGGCCGCCGCCGGCCCCGGGAGTGGTGTCGGCGTTTGGCTTGCCGGCGTCGGCGGGTGACTTCGGCGTCGCGAGGTCGATGACGGCGGCGTGGATCGGGTCGTTCTGGATGAGGTCCAGGGCCTGCTGGCCGGTGGAGGCGATGAGGGCATCGATGCCCATCGGGCGCAGGACGGCGGGGAGTTGGCGGGTCCAGTGCTCCTCGGCGTGGGCGCGGTCCTCGGTCAGGAGGAGGCGGAACCGGGCGCGGCCGGTAGGGCCGTTGGGGTCCGAAGGCGGGATGGGCGGGCGCACGTTGAGCATCGCTGGCACGCAGGAATGCAAGGGGGGTGCCAGGGGGAGGGATGATTGGTGATTGCTAATTGATGATTGAGACAGCAGTTACGGTGGCTGGCGGGGTGGCTGCAGATGGGGTTTCCTGCCGCTGAGGGGCGGTGGGGGGGTAGGGGGTGCCGCTTTGGCAGGGGGGTGAGTAGGTGGTGGGGGATCCCACGGCGTTGCTTTGCAAAGCCGTGGGCATGGGGGTGGCGGTGCGGGTTAGAAAGTCCAATCCCGCAGGGTCTGCACGACTTGGTCGAGGAGTTGTTCGAGGACGTCGTGGGGTGTGGCGGGGATGGGCATGAGGACGAGGACGTCGCCGAGGGGGCGGATGATGATGCCGTGCTCGCGGAGGTAGTCGCAGATGGCGTAGCCGGTGCGTTTGGAGAAGTCAAAGGGGGCGGCGCTGCCGTCGGGGTTCAGCGAGCCGAGCTCGATGCCGGTCATGAGTCCGCGTTGTCGGATATCGAGGATGTGCGGGTGGCTGCGTAGGGCGTCGAGCTTTGTGCGGATCAGCTCGGCCGACTGGTTGATGTGGGTGAGCAGGTCGGGGCTGCCGTGGGTGGGCTGTTCGAAGAGTTCGAGGGAGGCGAGGCCCGCGGCGCAGGCGAGGGGGTTGCCGGTGTAGGTGTGGCCGTGGAAGAGGGTTTTCTTTTCGTGGAGCTCGCCGGCGAAGGCGGCTTCGATGGCGTCGGTGGTCACGGTCGCGGCGAGGGGCAGGTAGCCGGCGGAGATGCCCTTGGCGAGGCAGAGGATGTCGGGGCCTTGGAACCCATCGGATTCGTTTGGTGGGTCGAGTTCGCTTTCGAAGGCGAACATCGAGCCGGTACGGCCGAAGCCCACGGCGACCTCGTCGCAGATGAGCAGGACGTCGTGCTTGCGCGCAAGTCGGCCCACGGCCTTGAGGAATCCGGGCGGCTGGCAGACCATCCCGGCCGCGCCCTGCATGACGGGCTCGATGACGATGGCGGCGGTGTGGTCGGCGTGTTGTTCAAGGTGTTGGTCGAGGGCGGTGATGCAGTGGTCGCGGAGTTGTTGTTGGCGTTGTGGGTCTTCGGAGGGCCACGGGGCGCGGGGGGTGCCCACGTTCGATGAACGTGGGCTTCGGGTGGTTTGCTCATGCGCGATTGAATCCGGGGGCCGCAGCGCATCGGGGGCGGGGAAGGTGTCGATGTCGAAGACCATGGAGACGAAGGGCTTGTGGAAGAGCGGGCTGTAGCCGACGGACATGGAGCCGACGGTGTCGCCGTGGTACGCGCCTTCGAGGCCGATGAAGCGGTTTTTCTTGGGTTTTCCGCGGTGAAACCAGTAGCCGACGGCCATTTTGAACGCTGCCTCGACGGCGGTCGCGCCCGCGTCGGAGAGGAAGACCTTATTGAGGCCAGCTTCGGTGGCGTTACGGTTCACACGCCCGACGAGCTTCGCGGTGAACTCGATCGCCGGCGGGTTGGTCAGGCCCAGCAGCGTCGAGTGCGCGACCTTGTCGAGCTGCTCGCGCACGGCCGCGTCGATCTTGGGGTGGCGGTGGCCGTGGATGTTGCACCAGAGCGAGGACGTCCCGTCGATGTAGCGGTTGCCTTCGGTGTCGAAGAGGTAGGGCCCGTCGCCGCGTTCGATGACGAGGGGCGGCGTTTCTCGCCACTGCTTCATCGGGGTGAACGGGTGCCAGAGGTGGGCGTGGTCGAGTTGTTGCAGGGTGTCGGTCGTAGGCATCGCGGGAGGATATACTGGATTCTTCCGCGAAGGGAGTCTTGTTGAAACTCAGCGTCGTCATCCCGATCTACAACGAAGAGGCCACGCTGGATCAGATCATCGAGCGTGTCCGAGCCGTCGAGGTGGACAAGCGCTTGGTGCTCGTCGACGACTGCTCGACCGACGGCACCCGCGAGCTTCTCAAGAAGTACGAGGCGGATGATGACTGCACCGTGCTGTATCACGAGAAAAATCAGGGCAAAGGCGCCGCGCTGCGGACGGGCTTCGCGGCCGCCCAGGGCGATGTTGTCCTGATCCAGGACGCCGACTTGGAGTACGACCCGGCCGAGTACCCCAAGCTCTTGCAGCCGATCCTCGACGGCCGGGCCGATGTCGTCTTCGGTTCACGCTTCGCCGGCGGCCAGGCCCACCGGGTGCTCTACTTCTGGCACACCATGGGCAACCGCTTCCTGACGCTGATGTCCAACGTCTTCACCGACCTGAACCTGACCGATATGGAGACCTGTTACAAGGCCTTCAGGCGCGAAGTGATCCAGGACATCCGGATCGAGGAGAACCGGTTCGGCTTCGAGCCGGAGATCACCGCGAAGGTCGCGAAGATGAAGGATGTGCGGATATTCGAGGTGGGCATCAGCTACTCGGGCCGGACGTACGACGAGGGCAAGAAGATCGGCTGGCGCGACGGGGTCCGCGCGATCTGGTGCATTCTTAAGTACAACGTGCTGCGCTAGGAAACTTACAAAGAGCGTACGTACCGACGGGTTCGCCTAGACCGCGACGCCCGACGCCGCTACCCTATCCATCCCCACGGCCCTGTGGCGGAATTGGCAGACGCGATGGATTCAAAATCCATTTCCCGCAAGGGAGTGAGGGTTCGAGTCCCTCCGGGGCCATTGATGGGTTGGACGCGTCGTGATGCGGCGCGTTTTTTTGTGACCAGTTGCCGTGACACTTGCTCCATAAGCGAGTCGGCATAGGGGGTACACTTCTTTGACTATGACGCCTGCCCCACCCTCCCGCACGATCTTTTTTGCCGCGTTTGAGCCCAGCGGGGATATCCTTGCGGCCAGGCTGATGGAGGAGTTGAAACAGCGCGACCCGTCGTGGCGTTTTGTCGCGTTCGGTGGGCCGAAGATGGCGGCGGCGGGGGCCGAACTGCTTGAAACCACCACCGAGCACGCGAAGATGGCGCTGGGCGCGCTCAGCGAGGTGCAGAACCATCGGCGTCGGTTGAAGGTGCTGACCGCGTGGCTGAAAAAGAATGAGATCGCGGCGCTGGTGCCGGTGGACAGCCCGGCCGCGAACTGGTCGGTCTGCCGGATGGTGCGACGGCATCGGCCCAAGGCAAAGGTCGTGCACCTGGTCTGCCCGCAGGTGTGGGGCTGGGCCTCTTGGCGTGTGCGTCGGCTGGAGAGGCTGTCCGACCGCGTGTTGTGTCTGCTGCCGTTTGAGCCGGACTGGTTGGGCGAGCGCGGCGTCGAGGGGGTGTTCGTCGGGCACCCGGTGTTTGAAGAGGGCTCGGCTGCGCCCGATGGGGATCTGGCCCTGTCGGGGGATGGTGCGGCGGAGGCGCTGCCGAGCGATGGCTCGGTGAAACTCGCGTTGATGCCCGGGTCGCGGCGCAGTGAGTTGGAGAAGAACTGGGCGACGATGCAGCAGGTGTTTGTGCGGCTTTCGAAACATGTCGCGGGGCTGCGTGGTGTGGTGGCGCTGCGCACGGAGGCGGACCGCGCAACGCTGGAGTCGGTCGCGAAGCGGGCGGGGGATTGGCCAGCCGGGCTGTCGGTGGTCGCTGGGCGGACGGAGGACGTCTTGGCGTGGTCGGATGTGGTGTTCGTGAAGTCTGGTACGTCGACCCTGCAGGTGGCGGCGCGGGGCGTGCCGATGGTGTCGTTCTACAACGTGAACAAGGTGATGTGGCAGTCGCTGGCGCGTTGGCTGGTGGATACGAAGACGTTTGCGCTGCCGAACCTGGTGAGTGAGTGGCAGGGTGCAGGGCGGGTGTCGCCGGAGTTCGTGCCGCACTTTGGCGAGGAGGCGCCGCTGTATGAGGCGTTGCTGCCCTTGTTGAAGGATCGCGCTGCGCGTGAGGCGCAGGTGGCGGGTTTGGCCGGGGTGGCCGAGGCCTTTGCGGGGGTGGATTTTGGGGCGGCTGCGGCGGCGGGTTTCTTAGAAGTGGTGGATGGCGAGGCGCGTTGACCTGTGTGGCTGTGATTGCTTTTGGTTTGCCCTCGTTTTGGATTCTTGTCTTTGTTGTAGTCCAGTGGCTTGGGCGCGTGTGGACAGTCTTGACAAAAGAGAAGGACGCCCGCGTCCGGGCGTCCTTCCAGTGTTTAGCTCCGCTGTACGATCGCGGTTGTCGAGTCCCGTAGCCGCCAGTGATTCGGAGCGGCGGCTTGTGCTTCGGCCTCACCCACGAGGCGGGGCCGAGACATACACGGGTCTTATTTCTTCTTCTTCGTAGCGCGACGCTTGGTCGCCTTCTTCTTAGTGGCCTTCTTGCGAGTGGCCTTCTTCTTGGTGGCTTTCTTCTTTGTAGCCTTCTTCTTGGTGGCCTTCTTGCGAGTGGCCTTCTTCTTGGTAGCTTTCTTCTTCGTAGCCTTCTTCTTGGTGGCCTTCTTGCGAGTGGCCTTCTTCTTAGTGGCTTTCTTCTTCGTAGCCTTCTTCTTGGTGGCCTTCTTGCGAGTAGCCTTCTTTTTAGTGGCTTTCTTCTTTGTAGCCTTCTTCTTGGTGGCCTTCTTACGCGTAGCCTTCTTACGAGTCTTCTTCTTTGCCATGGCAGTGGTTTCCTTATGAGGAGTGCGAAGAACGGAGCTGTGTGTCAATGTAACGGGTGGCTGCTTACCAAGTCAACCCAAATTATCAGGCAACTGAAAAAAGTATCGGCGCGTGTAGCGAGAACACTTGAGCAATGTTCGCGTTTTTTCATGCGCCCTATGCGCACGCGCATCGCGAAACAATGGACGCAAACAAAACCGCCCGCCACTCTGCAGCGGCGGGCGGGTCGGGTTTTCTTCAATCGACAGCGGCGTCAGACTTAGTCGTTGTCCTCTTCGTGCTTGTACTCGGCCGCGACTTTGTCTTGGATATGAGACGGCATCGGGTCGTAGTGGCTCAGCTCCATCGTGAACGTCCCTTGCCCGCCGGTCATGCTCTTGAGCTGGCTGGAGTAGCTCGTCACTTCGCTGAGCGGCACGATCGCGTCGATCAGCGCCATGTCGCCCGGCAGGACGTCGGTGCCCTGGATCCGCCCGCGTTTGCCCGAGAGGTCGCCTGTGATGTCGCCCATAAACTGATTAGGCGCAGTGACTTCCAGATGCACCATCGGTTCGAGCAGCGCGGGCCTTGCCTTGCCGACGGCGTCGAAAAACGCGCGTTTGCCGGCCGTGATAAACGCGATCTCCTTCGAGTCGACTGCGTGGAACTTGCCGTCGTACACGCTCACTTTGATGTCCTGCAGCGGGAAGCCGGCGATGTAGCCCTGCTCCAAACCCTTGCGTACCCCCTTCTCGACCGCGGGGATGAGGTTGTTGGGGATGCTCCCGCCGAAGGTCTCGTTGGCGAACTCAAAGCCCGCGCCGCGTTCGAGCGGCTCGACACGGAGGTAGACCTCGCCGAACTGGCCCGCACCGCCGGTCTGCTTTTTATGCCGGTGATGGCCCTGGGCCTTGGCCTGGATCGTCTCCCGATAAGCGATCTTGGGTGGTTTCGTTTCGACCTCGACGTGGTAGCGGGTCTTGAGCTTTTCGAGCAGGATGCGCAGGTGTAGCTCGCCCAGGCCGTGGATCACGGTCTCGTGCGTGACGGAATCGCGGGTGATCTTGAGGGTGGGGTCTTCTTCCTGCATCTTGGCGAAGGCGTCGGCGATTTTTTGTTCGTCGCCGCGTTTCTTGGGCGAGACCGCGAGCCCCGACATCGGCTCGGGGAGCTTGATCGAACGCAGGTGCAGGTTGTCTTCGTCGTGTGAGTCGTGCAGGACCGCGTCGTAGTGGACGTCCTCGGCCTTGGCGATCGCGACGATGTCGCCGGGGATCGCTCGGTCGATCTCCGCGTGCTCCTTGCCCTGGAGCTTGAAGAGGTGGTTGACCTTGATGGGCTTTTTGAGCTCCCCCTCGTTGATGTCGTCAATGAAGAGCTGCGAGTCGGCGGTGATGGTGCCCTGGTGGATGCGCATCGCCGCGAGCTTGCCCACGAAGGGGTCGACGCGGATGTTGAAGACGTGGGCGATGACGTGTTTATCCGGGTCGGGCTCGGCGTGGATCTCGTGCTCGAAGTCGCTGCCACGCACAAACGGGCGGGGGTTGCCTTCGAGCGGGTTGGGCGCGAGCTTGACGAGCACCTCCAGCAGCGCGTCGACGCCGACGGGCTGGTCGGGCGCGTCGTGCGGGTGGGCGGCGACGAAGCAGACCGGCACCAGGTGCCCTTCACGCAAAGCCTTTTCGAACGGGGCGTGGAGCTGTTCGGGCTTGACCTCGCCCTGCTCGAGGTAGAGCTCCATGAGTTCTTCGTCGACCTCGACGACCTGGTCGATGATCGCGGTGTGGAAGTCGGCGACCGGTCCCAGGTCGCTGTCGCCTTCGGTGCCCGCGAAGCAGTCGATGACGTCTTTCCCGCCGTTGGCCGGGAGGTTGATGGGCAGGCACTGCTTGCCGAACGTGGTTTGGATGTTTTCGAGCAGTTCGGCCAGGTCGGTGTTGTCCGCGTCGATCTTGTTGACGACGATCATGCGGCAGAGCTTCCGCCGTGCGGCGCGCTGCATCATCCGGCGGGTGACGCTCTCGATCCCTGCGTGTGCATCGATGACGACGGCGACGGTTTCGACGGCGGGGAACACCGAGACGGTCTGCCCGGTGAAATCGGGGGCGCCCGGGGTGTCGATGATGTTGATGTGGGTGTCTTCGTGGTCGCAGTGGACGATGGAGGCGTAGAGCGAATGGCCGTGCTCTTTTTCTTCGTCGGTGAAGTCTGAAACGGTCTGACCCCGCTCGACCGGGCCGGGCTGTCCGATCATCCCGGCACGGGCGAGGAGGGTCTCGAGGAGGGTGGTTTTGCCGCAGCCTGCGTGGCCGACCAAGGCGATGTTACGGATGTTCTCTGTGGTGTAGGTGGAGGTAAGTACCGCCATGTGGAACGCTCCTAACGGGGGGTTGGGATGTCGCCGACGCGTGAAGAAGGGAGGGCGGCCGCGTCGGCTTGACCGCCACCTCCAACCATATCACGCGTCGGGCGGCAGGGCTAGGGGTTTCATAGCCACGGGCCGGAACCGTCAGTGTGGGGTCGTCAACGGCCCTGGTGATGAGCCCTGCTCTCACGGTCGTGACTCGTTCCGAATGGCCTGCGTAAACCCCGCCTCGGCCCGCGTGATTCAAGGGGATGCCTCTGTCCGCCGTGGCGGTCTGCGGGTATCGTGAGGGGGTGTAACGCCCCGGCCCGCCTCGCGTCGCGATTTTGCGAGCCTATCGCCGTCCTACGACGTATCTATATAGATAGACCACCGCCGACACCCCGCTCCGGAGTACAGCCTTGAACCAACACGCGCCCCCGCCGCAGGACCTCCAGAACGCCGAGATGCTGGTCCACGCCTATGACCGCGCCCGCCACGAGCTGGCCAAGGTCATCGTCGGCCAGGAAGACGTGATCGAACAGCTCATGATCGCCATCCTCGCAAGGGGCCACTGCCTGCTCGAAGGCGTGCCGGGGCTCGCGAAGACGCTGATGGTCAGCTCGCTGGCCCAGGCGATGGACCTGGGCTTCCGCCGGATCCAGTTCACCCCCGACCTGATGCCCGCCGACATCACCGGCACGGACATTATCCAAGAGGACCCGACGACCGGGCACCGCCAGCTCATCTTCGAGAAAGGCCCGATCTTCTCGCAGATGATCCTCGCCGACGAGATCAACCGGACCCCGCCGAAGACCCAGGCCGCGCTGCTCGAAGCGATGCAGGAGCACAGCGTCACCGTCGGCGGCAAGACGTACAACCTTGACGAGCCCTTCTTCGTCCTCGCGACGATGAACCCCATCGAGCAGGAAGGCACGTACCCGCTGCCCGAGGCGCAGCGCGACCGGTTCCTGTTCCTCGTCAAGGTCGACTACCCCGACCGCGCACAGGAACGCCAGATCGTCCAGCAGACCACCGGCACGTTCGCCGGGCAGATCACGCCCGTCCTCACCGGCGAGCAGATCATGGCCTGCCAGGAGACGGTGCGCAAGGTGCCCGTGCCCGACCACGTGCTGGACCTCGTGCTTGATCTTGTGCGGACCAGCCGGCCGACGGAGGCGGACGCGCCCAAGTGGGTCAAGGAGTTTGTCGAGTGGGGGCCGGGCCCGCGGGCGTGTCAGCACCTGGTGCTGTCGGCCAAGGTGCGGGCGCTCCTGAACAAGCGGACGCACGTCACCGCCGACGACATCTTCGCGCTCGCGCTGCCGGTGATGCGCCACCGCCTGGTCCCGACTTTCGCTGCGGAGGCGGAAGGCATCACGGTGGACCACCTGGTCACGAAGCTGATCGATGTGGCGAAGCAGCAGGCACCGGCGAAAGTGATGTAGGCACGGCTCGCGCGGCGACGCTCGCCCAATAGCCGCACCGCTACGCGGTGCCGGGGCCTCGCGGGCGAGTGCAGGTCTGCAAGGCACCGGCGTCGCGTAGCGACGCGGCTATTCACCAACACGCTCACGAAGTCAAAGACGAGACCCAAGACCCCAGACCCGACACCCGAAACCCATGGCATTGACCGACACCCTCACCCCGACCGACCTCAAGCACATCGGTGGCCTGCCGCTGCTGGCGCGGACGGTCGTCGAGGGGATGAACACCGGCGTCCATCGCTCGCCGGACAAGGGGGCGTCCGTCGAGTTTAAACAACACCGGCCTTATGTTCCGGGGGACGACCTGCGGAACCTGGACTGGAAGGTCTTTGCCAAGTCCGACCGGTTCTACATCCGCGAGTATGAGGAGGAGACCAACCTCCGCGCGACGATCCTGCTGGACCACTCCGGGTCGATGCGCTACGCGTCGCAGACCGGCGGGCTGGGCGATGCTGCGGGCATGAGTAAGCACGACTACGCGGTGCGTCTCGCGGCCTGCCTGTCGTACCTCATCATCAGCCAAGGCGACGCCGCCGGGCTGATGACGTTTGATACGAAGGTCACAGGCTACATCCCGCCACGTGGCAAGCCGAGCCACGTCGGCGTGCTGCTCGACGAGATGACCAAGCTCGCGCCCGGCGGGGAAACGGACCTGGGCAAGGTGCTGCGTGACGCGTCGCCGAAGATCAAGCGGCGGGGCATGGTCATCCTCATCAGCGACTGCTTCGGCGACGTGGCGCAGACGTTGCGGGGCCTGGCGAACTTCGGTCGGTCGGCCCACGACATCATGATCTTTCAGGTCTGGGACCGCGACGAGCTGGACTTTCCGTTCAAGCGTTGGCACCGGTTTGATTCGCTTGAAGACCCAAGCGACCAGCACCTGCTCGACCCGGCGCAGCTCCGCAAGGCCTACCTCGAAAAGCTCGACGAGTTCCGCCAGCAGTTGCTCGCGGGTTGCCGGAAGCGGCGCGTTGATCTTGTGCCGATCGTCACCGACCAGCCCTACGCCGAGGCGCTCGCCGCCTACCTCGCGCACCGGCAGTACCGGAGCAAGGGCAGTTCCGGGGGGGGGAAGGGATGACGTTTTTCAATGCCGCGCTGTTGGGCGGTGCGCTGGCGCTGGCGGTCCCCCTCGCGATCCACCTGCTCAGTAAGAGCCGGTTCAGGCGGATCGACTGGGCGGCGATGTTCCTGCTCGAGCAGGTGATGAAGCAGAACCGCAAGCGCGTGCGGATCGAGCAGCTCATCATGCTGCTGGTGCGCTGCGCGATCCCGGTGCTGCTGGCGTTGGCGATGGCGCAGCCGGTGCTGACGGGGTGGAACAAGCTGTTTGGCGACGCGAAGGGCTCGACGCTGGTGCTGCTCGATGCGAGCTACTCGATGCAGGCGGCCGACCCCCGCGCGGCGGGTGGCGGGGCGTCGCGGTACGACCGGGCCCGCAGCGAGGCGGCGGCACTGTTGTCGGCGATGCCCGGCGGGTCCGAGGCGTCGGTCGTGCGCATCGGCGGGGGCGACCACCCGCTGTCGGCGACGCCGACCCCGGAGACCGATCGGCTGGTGCGCAAGCTCGAAGAAACCGAGGCGGGGCTCGGCGTGGCGGATAGCACGCGCTCGCTACGCAGCGGGGCCGAGCTGCTTGACGACGCGGATACGGTAAAGCGTGACCTGGTTTTGATCAGCGATTTTCAGAGGCTGAACTGGTCGGCCGGCGGCGGCGACATCACGGGCGGGGCCGAACGCCAACGCCTGCGCGAACTGCTCGACGGGATGGAGGTCCGGCCCAGCATCACGCTGATCCCCGTCACCAGCGAGCCGGGCCGGAACTGTGCCGTGTCGGATGTCGCGCTCTCCAGCGGCACGATCGGCGTGGGGCAGCGCGTGCAGGTCAAGGCGACGCTGCTCAACACCGGCGCGGTCGACGCCCCCAATACGCCTGTCCGGCTCATCGTCGATGGCGGCGAGGTCGAGCAGCAACGCGTCACCGTCAAGCGCGGCCAGAGTGCTGAGGTCTTGTTCTTCCACCGCTTCACGACCGGCGGCGACCACACGCTGGAGGTCGCGACCGGCGACGACACGCTCCCCGCTGATGATGTGTTCCGTCTGGTGGTTGATGTGATCGAGGACTTGCCGGTGCTGTTGGTGAGCGGCGACACGGGGCGGCCGTTCCCCGAAAACGAGACGGATTTCCTGGAGGTCGCGTTGGAGCCGTTCGCCGCCGCGCCCGATGCGCCGCTCGCGGACCTGGTGCGGGCCGAGGTGATCGAGCCCAACGCGCTCAACGCGGAGACGCTTGAAGGGATGCGTGTGGTCGTGCTGGCCAATGTCGCCAAACTGAGTGATCCGCAGGTGCTTGCGCTGCGTGTCTTTGTTCAGCGCGGCGGGGCGTTGCTGGTTTTTCCGGGCGACCGCAGCGATGCGGCGTGGATGAACGAGAAGCTCGCCGACCTGCTGCCCGCGACGCTGGACGGGCTCTCGGGCGTCGGGCTCGACTTCGACACGCCGGCGGGCATCCTCGACCAGCGGCACGACCACCCGGCGCTGTCGCTGTGGAACGACCCGGCCAACGGGTCGCTGGCCGACGGCGAGGTCCGCGCGTGGTACGCGCTGTCCCCGCGCATCGAGGGCGAGACGATCGCCCGGCTGTCCACCGGCCACACGCTGCTCGCCGAACGCAGTGTCGGCGCGGGCACCGTCCTGCTCTGCGCCACAAGCTGCGACGCGGACTGGAGCAACCCCCCGGCCCGCGCGTTCTACCTGCCTTTCATGCAGCGGCTGATCACCTATGCCGCGACACGCAACAGCCCGCCCCGCAACGTCCAGCAGGGCCAGCCCATCGCGGCTCATCTTGCAACGCTCCCCGAGAGCGGCAGTGCTCAATGGGTGACGCCCGATGGCTCCCGGATCAGCCGGCCCGTCGAGCAACGTGGGGAACGCTTTGTCTGCGAACTCGAAGACACCCAGCGTCCCGGCTACTACCGACTCGTCTCGCCCGCCGCGGACCGAGCCGAGGTCCTCTTTGCGAGCAACGCGCCGCGTGACGAGTCGCAGCTGGACGTGTTGACACAAGCGGAGTTGGCCGAGCTTGCCGAGTCGTTGGGGGCGGAGGTCGTCGACGATGCCCAGGCCTACGCCGAGGTTGAAAGCACGCGCCGCCACGGCACGCCGATCTGGCGGGTGGTCTGGGGCGGCCTGCTTGCGTTGCTGTTTGGTGAGCTGCTCTTGCAGCAGTGGTTTGGCAAGGGGGGTGGCCGATGACCGAACTGCGTTTTGCGGGGAGTTGGCCGCTTTGGTCGGTGCTGGTGTTGATGCTGGCCGCGGGGCTGGTGGCGTGGGTGTTGTATCGGCGTGAGCTGAAGCGTGGGTGGCTGGGCTGGGTCCTGCCGACGCTGCGTGCGCTGGCGATCATGCTGGTGGTGCTGATGTTGGCCGGCCCGGAGCTGGTCCACACGACCGGCGAAGAACATCGCGGGCAGGTGTTGGTGTTGGTCGATGCGTCGCAGAGCATGGGGGTGACGGACGAGCAGATGCCGCTGGGTGAGAAGCTGCTCGCGGCGCACCGGTTGGGGCTGACGGAACTCGATGGGCTCGATGCCGGCCTGGTCGAAGGGGCGCAGCAGATGGACGCCGCCGCCGCGCTGGCGGGTGACTGGGCGGGGGTGGACCGCGACCCGGTTGCCGCCGCACAGCGCGTCGCCGACCTGGCAGAAGGCGCGTATGAGGCGTTGAAGCAATCGGACGCGGTTTTGGCCGAGCAGATGCGGCAGGGCGTGGTCGAGAGCGCGCGCCGCTTGGCGGACAGCGCGGAGCGTCAAGACGCCGCACAGGTCGCGGGCGACCTCGCCGCGTCGGCCGACCGCCTGGCGTCTTGGGGTAGCCGGCTTGCGCTGCTGTTTGATCAGCAGGCCAACGCGATGCGGGGGACCGACGGCGGAGCGATAGACGATGCCGTAGCGCAGTTCGATGCGCTCACGCGCTGGGAGCGTATCCAGCGCCTGCTGCTTGATCTTGATACGGGGGTGTTGCCTTCCGTGTCCAAAGACCATCACGTCGAGCTTGTCATGCTTGAGGGCGCGGAGCATGCGTCGGTGTGGTCGAGCGCGGACGAGTCCGCCGCGCCGCTTGGCTTTGAACAAGGCCCCGCGTCCGGCGTCACCGACCTCTCGTCGGCGATGCTGCGTATGCTGGGCCGTGCGTCGACCGACGACCGCTCGGCGGTGGTGATGGTGACCGACGGCCGTCAGAACCAGGGCACGCCGCTATCCGAAGCGGCGATACAGGCACAGGCACGTGGCGTGCCGGTCCACAGCATCGCGCTAGGCTCGACCCGTTCGCCGCACGACTTGTCGGTGGTCGATGTAATCCATCCGCCCAGCCTGTTCCCAGACGACCGGGTGACCGGGTCGGTGACGATGGTCGATGCGATGCCGGCTGGCCAGCCGTTCACCCTGCAGGTCGTCGCGGGCGAAGAGGTGCTCTGGGAGACGCGGCAGGTGACCATCGGCGGCGGGCAGGTCCGGCAGGTCGACTTCGACTTCCCGATCCGCAGTGCCGTGGACCGGGCGGTTGAGGCTTCGGCGGACGGCGTGACGATCAATCAGCTCGGTGTGCCGATGGAGGTGCGCATCGTCGGGCTCGAAGGCGACCGCGAGGCCGCGAACGACGCGATGGATTTCCAGGTCCGCGCGGTGCTGGGCCGACGCAAGATGCTGATCCTCGCGGGGCGGCCGCGCTGGGAGATGAAGCTCATCGACGCGATGTTTTCGCGCGACCCGCGGTGGGATGTGACGGCGCTGATCGACCTGAGCTCGGGCGGGCCGGTGCCACGCTCGGACGAAGCGGTGGGGGGCGAGCCTGCCTTCCCGGCGAGCAAGGCGCACCTGTTTACGTACGACATCATCGTGCTCGGCGAGGTCCCGCCGGGCCTCTTGAGTGACCGTGAGCTGTCTTGGCTTTACGAGTTTGTGGCGAACCGCGCGGGCGGGATGGTTGTGATCGACGGCCGACGCGGCCACCTCGGGCGTTACCAGAGCACGGCGATCGGCCCGCTGCTGCCGGCGCGGCGCGACGAGCGCGGCCGCCGCCCGCGAGCGCTTGAACTCACACCCGCGGGCGGGCAGACGCAGGCGCTGCGGCTTGAGCCCGATTCGGCACTGAATGCCGCGACCTGGGGCGCGCTGGTGCCGCCCAGCTATCTGGCCCCGATCGATGTGGTGCCCGGGGCGGACACGGTGCTCTTGCAGGCGGTGGTAGGGCGCGAAGGCGATGAGCGCTGGCCGGTTGTCCTCACGCGGCGCGTCGGCGCGGGGTGGGTGTGGTACAGCGCGATGGACGAGACGTGGCGCTGGCGGCGCGACTTCGAATCGCTCTACCAGGAACGCTACTGGCACCAGGTCACGCACCGGGTGGTCGAGCCGCTCTATGCCGCGGAAGACCAGTTCGTGTCGCTCGGGGTCGATCAGGTCGTGGTGCAGGCGGGCCAACGCGTGCCGGTCCGGGTGCGTATCCGTGATGATGCGGGCCGGCCCCGTGTCAGTGCGGAGGCGGTTGTGCACCTGGCCAATGCAATGGGCGAGCGCGTGGCGCAGGCCGCGCTCAAACCCGACGCGGCCGAGGGCGGGCGGTTTACCGGCGAGATCGACGCCGACCTGGTGCCCGGCGTCTACGAGGTCGGCGTCAGTGTGGAGGGGCTCTCCGAGTCGGACATGCTCGCCAAAACACTTATCACGCTGCGCGCGGGCGACGAAGCCACCGGGGAACTCGCCGACCTGACCCTGAACCTCGACCTGCTCGAGCAGGCCGCGGCGACGACCGGCGGCCGCGTCCTCCGCGAGCACCAGGCCGACCAACTCGCCCACCTGCTTGATGGGCTCAGCTACTCGACCAGGGAACAGACCGTCCGGAAGCTGTGGCAGGGCTGGCCCTGGTTCGGTTCGGTTGTGTTGCTGCTGGGGATCGAGCTTCTGCTGCGTCGGCGTGTAGGCATGATTTAGCCTTGGGTTTGTGGGCGTGCTACGCCCTTTGGAGACTTACCATGAGCGTTCAACTCGATTCGGCCATCGTCGAAAAACTGCAAGCCCTTGCGAAGCGCCGCCGAATCATGCTGATCGTCCGGGGTGTGTTCGCGACGCTGCTCGCGTTGCTTACCGCGATGGCGTTGGTTGCGCTGATCGACCGGCTTGTCGTGCTGGGGCAGCCGGCGCGTGTCGCGCTCTCGCTCGCGGGGTACGCCGTCGTCATAGCGGTGCTCTATGTCACCTGCCTCCGCTACCTGCTGCGCATGCCGAGCAAACGCCAACTCGCCCAGCTTGTGGAAGACGCCGAGCCCGGCCTGCACGAGCAGGTCGTCTCTGCCGTGGAACTCTCGGGCGATGCCCCCGATGCCTACGACTCGGACGTCTTCCGCGCGATCCTCCAGCGCAATGTCGGCCACCGCATCGGGCAGGTCGATACGCAGCGCGTCCTGCCGTGGCGCATGATCGCCTGGTGGGCGGGTGTCTCGATGTTCGCCTTGCTGCTCACGGTGGCCTTGCTCCTGACGCCCGGCCTACAGTACGGCGATCTGCTTACCCGCGCGCTGATACCGATCGCAAACACCGACCGTGTCTCGAACATCAAGATCACACTGGTCAGCCCCGGCGAAGTCAACGCGACCGTGCCGAACAATGAGCACGTCCCTGTGATCGTCGAGGTCGAGGGGGACGCACTCGAGCGTGTCGAACTCGATGTCAAAGAAGGGGACGCGGGAACGCCCGAGCGCCTGCCGATGGCTGGCGAGAAAGAACCGCATCGTTACCGCTTGGACCTACTGGTGCAGGAAGAGCCGGTGCAGTTTCGCGTCGTCGCGGGCGATGGCCTGACACGCTACTACACGCTGACGCCGTCCGCCCGGCCGCACGTTGTGTCCTTCAGCCAGGTCATCCACCACCCCGCATACACAGGCCGCGAAGCCACACGCCTCACGTCGAACAGCGGGTCGGTCACCGCGCTCGCCGGCTCTCGTGTCGAACTCTCGCTCACCACCGACCAGCCCGTGGAGCAGGCCCGGCTTGTCCTCGATTTCCCCGCAGGTGAAACCGCGAGCCAATCCATCGACCTTACCCTCGACCCCGGCGACCCGACCCGCGTCCATGGCTCGATCATCCTCGACCGCTCGGGCACCTACCGTGTCGAACTGGCCGCGAAAGAAACGGGTTTCGACAACCCACAGAGCCCGCGCTACGAGCTGGCCGTGCTCACCGACGAATTGCCCAGCGTGACGCTGACAGCGCCGACCGCGACGGCCGGGCTGCCCGCCGATGCGTTGCTGCGTGTCATCGGGCACGCCAGTGATGATGTCGGCCTGGAAGCCGTCACCCGCGAGGTGCGTGTCAATGGTCAAGGCTGGCGGCAGGACCCGCTCCCCGTCGCCGAGGACGGCCGGATCGCGCAGCCTTTCGACCTGGGGACGATCGACCTGAACACGGGCGATATCGTCGAGCTCCGCCTCGCCGCCACCGACCTGGCAGGCCATACCGCACACTCGGCCAGCGCGCAGCTCATCGTGACACCCGACGGCATCCGTCCCGCCGACACGCAGCACGCCAGCGACGTCGCCGTGCTACTCGCGGCGATCAACCGTGTGGGCCAGGCCACGAGCGCACTTGCGGATCGGTACGAGGCGACCCAAGAGGCGGCGGGTGGAGACGCGATCACCGCGCGTCAGCTCGCAACGCAGGCCATCACCGCGCACGACAACGTCCGAGCAGCACTCGACCGGGCCAAGGTGTCGCTGGATGCCGCGCTTGTGAGTGCGCCGGCCGGGCGGGCCAGCGAAGAAGTGATCAGGGTTGCGCGTCTGCTCGCTCAGATTGATACGCAGCAAGCGTTGCTGCCCTCACAGGCGGTGGACGCGGCAGGTTATGCCGAGGCACTGCGGCTTACCCGGCGGCACTGCGCACTGGCGGGCGACATGGCAGATACGCTGGAGCCGATGCTTGCGGCCGAGCAGGCGCAGGTCGCGCTTTATCGCTTGAGCGTGCTGCGTGACGACCTGGGCCGGATGGCCCGTGACGCCGAGGCCGACCGTGTGATCAATGAGGACCTTGCCTGGCAGCGATTGCAGCGCCGGCTCGTCGTCAACGGCCGACAGACCGCGCAGGCGGCCGACCTCCTGGCCAGCGCCGCTCGACGCACGCCCGATGCCCTGCGCGACAGCACGCAGCAGGCCGCGGATGACCTGCTGGACCAGGGCAATAAGCTGCGAGAACAGGCCGAGGCCAACGGGCCCGGCCCGGACTTGCTCCGCCTGATCGAGCCGCAGCGTGAACGCATCGACGGTTCGGTCCGCCATATGGTCGGGCTCGTCGACGCCGTGATCCGCAGTGAATCACGCCGCTACCAGCAACGTGCCCCCGGTGAACGCCCGGACGCCGACGAGCTTGTCCGCCTGCGCAATGGCTTGTCCAGCGCACAAGACGATCGGATCCGCGCCGCGCACTGGGACGTCGCGGCCGGGATCCTCAGCGAACGGGCACGCGTTGAAGAGCTGCGCCCCCTACCCGACCTGCCTTTCATCACCGACACCTCACGCGCGGTGTCCGCGCTGAGCCAGCTTGCCCATGAAGACGTCGAGGCAGGTCAGGCCCCGGCCGAGCTCGATCGGCTGATCAACGCCTACGGCGTGATCGAGCGCGCCCACACGTTGGAGCAGCTCCACGCCGCGGTCGTCAACCTTGCCAGCCTCGAGCGTAAGGAGACCGAGGCGGTGCGCCTCGCGTCTTCGCATCGCCGTGAGTTACTGATGATCGGTCGTCGGCTCGAAGTTGTTTCGCAACTGCTGCGGCAATACGAGTCGCTGCACCCCGCAGCCGACCGCGTGAATCGCGCCCGCAACAGCAACGCGGCCATGACCCTGCAGGAAGCAGCAAGGCGTCGAAGAAACATCGACGAACAGCCGGTCTCCCGGGCCGACGAACTCGATGCGCTGGCTCGCATGCTTCGGGAGGCTCAGGCCTTGCTGGAGCAGCCGCTTGACCAGGCCCGCCGAAGCCTGATCGATCAATCGCAATCGCTGCCCGAGCGTCTGCGCGGCCTTGCCGAGGAGCAGGAGCGGGTCGAGGCGCTGACACGCGAGGCCGCGGAGCAGGCGATCGACCAGCCGACCGCTGAAAACCGTGAGCGTGCCGCCGAATTGGCGCAGGAGCAGGCGGCGTTCCAGCAGCGGCTCAATGAAGTCGTGGATGAGATGCGTCGTCAAGCGAATCAGGAAGACCTGTTGACCGAAGAAAGCCGGGAGCGGGCGCGGGATGTTGACGATGCGATCGCGATGCTCAAGCCGGACGTGCTCGAAGCACAGCAACAGTTGGATGATGCGCAGCAGGAGCCGCGTGCCGATCGTCAGCGCGATGCGCTCGAAGATGCGGCCCAGGCGCAGCGCCAGGCCGCGGAAACCCTGCGCGAACTTGCGGAGCACTTCGAGAACGTGGAAGCGGGCGACGACCTTGCGCAGCGCCAGAGCCGGGACGAGCTGCGCAGCAACGAGCGTGAGTTGGGGGTAGATCAGCAGCTCGATGAATCGTTTGATCAGATGGAGCGTCTGGCCGATCTCGCACAAGCCGATGATGCCGAGCGTTTGGCCGAACTCGAAGAGAGGCTTGGCCAAGACCCCGAGATGCAGCGTGCACTTGACGACATCGCCGACGAAGCCGCGGATCAGGCCGCCGACCAGCTTGAGCAGGCACGGGCGCAGGAAGAACGCGTGGCTGAGGAGCTTGAACAAGAACAGCGTCGGCGGGCGCAGGACCAGTCGGAGCGCGAAGCACGCCTGGGTGAACTCGCCCAGGATGCAGCGGATTTGGAGCGTGAGCATGTCGAGCCGCTGATCGAGCAAACCGAGGAGGGGGCGAGGGGGGCGCGTGACGAGGCACGTGAGGCGCAGGAGGCGCTCCGTGAAGCGGCTGAGCAGGGCGAACCCGATGCCCAGGCCCGGCGTGATCTCGGCGAGCGTGAAGAGCAGGCCCAACGGGCTAATGCTTTGGCGGAGGAGGCACGGGCTGCGGCCGAACAGCTCGAAGCGGCTGAGCAGGCGGCGCGTGAGGCGGCGCGGGATGCTGAACGGCGTCGACAGGAAGCGCGTGAAGACGCCGAGCGTGCGAACCAGCAGGGGCGGCGTGATGACCACGCGGCGCAGCGTGCTGTCGAAGCTGCACAGGAGCGTCAGGCCGCCGAGCAGACGCGTGAGCAGGCGCACCACGCGGCCGATCGGGCGCAGGCACTCGCCCAAGAGGCCGAGCAACTCGCGCAGGAGGCGGGCGAGCAGGCGCAGCAGAACGAGCAGCGCCGTCGTGAGGCTGCGGAGCAGCAGGAGTCCATCGGCCAGCAGGTCGAAGAGGCGTCACAGAACATCGAGCGCGCCGCACGTCACCATGAGCGGCTGGGTAACGAAGCCCAGCAGGAACAACTCGACCGTGCCGCCGAGCAGACCGAGCGGCTGGCGCAGGAAGGTTTGCCCGAGGCGGCCGAGCAGATCGAGGATGCGTCGTCTGACGCGCAGGCGGCCGAGCGCGCCCGCGCGGCCGAGCGGGAGATCGCCGAGCAGCAGCAACAACTCGCCCAGGCCCAGCGCGGACAGCAGGGACAGCAGGGCCAGCAAGGAGAGCAGGGCCAGCAAGGTCAGCAGCCACAGCAGGGTGAGTCGTCGCAGGAAAGTCCGCAGGGCCAGCAAGGCCAACAGGGTGAGCAAGGGCAACAAGGCGAGCAGAGTCAGCAAGGTCCGCAGAGCCAACAAGGTCAGCAGGGCGAACAGGGCCAGCCAGGGCAGTCCGGTCAGCCTGGCCAGTCGTCTTCGCCCGAAGTTGCGCAGGCGCTCGCCCAGGAATTGGACGCGTTGGATCGCCAGATGAACGAGGGGGCGCACAGCGAACAGCCCGGCCAGCGTGCGATCGATCAGGCCACGCAGCATCAGGCCCAGCAGATCCGTGAGCAGCGCAACCGGCAGGCCCAGTCGCTGCGTCCCGGCGGGCAGCGGCCCCAGCCCGGGCAGCAGCAGCCCGGCAACGACCCGCAAGGCCCTTCGGAGGGTGGGGGCATGGCCAACGATTCGCGCACGCCGGGCGAGTTGCTCGATGCAGACAACACCGGCGATGGCGGGTGGGGCGACCTGCCCGAACGCATGACCGAAGACCTCAGCCACGGTGCGCGTGAGCGGGCCCCTGCCGACTACCTCGATCAGGTCGATGCCTACTTCCGCGCGATCGCAGAACGTGCTCGGCAGGGTCAGGCACAAGAACAAGGCGGTGACGAATGAAACGAGTTTCCTCTTGGTCCTTGATGAGGTTTCTGTTGCTGCTGTGCCTTACGCTGCCCCATGCCGCTCTGGCGCAGGGCGGCGGGGATGAAACGATGCGCGAGCAGACCCAGGCGTGCATCGACCGCGCGGTCGACTACCTCATGTCGCAGGCGCAAAACGACGGCTCGGTCGGCCGCGAAGCGCAGAACCGCAACGCGCTGACCTCGCTCACGATCATGGCGACAATCGCCGTCGGCCACCAGCCCACCGACCACACGCCCGAGGGCAAGCTCCTGCGCGATGCGCTCAACTTCATCCTCCGCGACGACCGGCAGTCCGACGCGGGGTACTACGGCTACTCGGACGGCTCGCGGATGTACGGCCACGGCATCACCACGCTGATGCTCTGTGAGATGATGGGCATGGGCATCGACGATACCCAGGACGCCTTGATCCGGGAACGCGCCCAGAAAGCCATTGATCTCATCCTGCGATCACAGCGTGTCCGTAAACGTGACGCACGCTACAACGGCGGCTGGCGCTACGACCCCGACTCGCGCGACTCGGACCTGTCGGTGACCGTCTGGCAGTTGATGGCCCTGCGTGCGGGCAAGGACGGCGGGCTCGACGTCCCCAGCGAGGCGATCGATGAAGCCGTGGCATACCTCGAACGCAGCTACCGCGAAGTCGGCCGGACACAGGGCGGCTTCGGCTATGAGCCCGGCCAAACCCCGCGCTACGCGACGACCGCCGCGGGCATGCTCGCGCTGCTGGTCTGCGGGGAGTATGAACATGAACAAGTCGAGGGCGCTTCGCACTACCTGGCCGAGCAGCCTCCTACCGCCAACCGCGACGACACCTGGTTCTACTACGGCACGTACTACTACGCGATGGGCATGTACCAGGTCGGCGGGGAGTACGCCGACGAGGCCGAGCGCGAAGTCTTCGCCGCCCTCCGCCGCAGCCAGCAGGCAGATGGTTCATGGACCAGCAACCAGTTCCACGAACGCCAGCCGGTCTACGCGACCTGCATGGCCGTGCTCGCGCTCAGCGTGCGGTACCACTACCTGCCGATCTATCAGCGGTGATGTGAAGACGTGGTACCAGACGCTTCGTCGCAAGCTCCTCAGCGTCGGCGTGGGGGGGCTAGTAGAGCGCGTCTTGGCGCATGCACGCCGACACTGTGCCCGCGAAGCGTCTGGTACTACGCCCAACAACCCTACCCCTCCGTCCGGTACCGCACGACCAGCATCACCGTCGCTTTGCCGCGCCCCGTGTTCTCGATTTTGTGCGGCACATCTGCGGAGTAGTGCGCCGTGTCGCCGGGCTTGAGGTCGGCCGACTTGTCGCCCGCGGTGACACGCACCTTCCCCGCCGTCACCGTCAGCATCTCGCGTGTGTGCGGGTGGTGGGGCTGGCTTTCTAAAGCGCCCCCGGCCGGGAAGTTCATCTCGTAGAACTCCAGGTCCTTGTCCATCCACGGCGGGTTCAACATATGCCCGTTGCACGGCTGGTTCGTGAAGAACTTGCGGCCGGGCTCCCCCGCCGGGACGACCTCGAAGTGCGTTGCCTTGTACGGGTCTTCTACAAGATCGCTGATCGGCAGCGACAGCGCCATCGCCACGCGGTAGAGCACCGTCACCGATGGGTTGGCCTTGTTCTGCTCGATCTGCGAGAGCGTCCCCTTACTCACCCCCGACGCCCGGGCCAGGGCCTCCAGCGTCAGCCCTCGCTCCTTGCGGGCGGTCAAGAGCCGCTGGCCCACCCGGCTGGCGGCGTCCTCGGCGGCGTCCAGGATGGCCTGGGGGTCTTGTTCGGGCATGAATCGGGGCTCGGGTACCGGGTCTCGGGTCTGGGACGTCGGTCAAGATTTTCAGCATATCACACACAGTTCGGTATTCCAAATACTGAAAAAGTTTAGTAAACTGACTCGTGCGAATGGCCCCGCTTCCGAGACCCAAGACCCGGCACCCGAGACCCGCCCATGGCCTTCTTCAAGAAAACCAAGCCAGCCCCCGGTACGCAGCCCGCGACCTTCCACGCCGACGCTGCGCGGCAAAGCCGAGAAGCGTCTGGTACCGCCGACCCCGCGATCTTCCAGATCGGCCAACAGCTCCTCGACGTCGCACGCAAGCACCCCGACCCCAAGGGCGTCAAGGACAAGCTCGCCGACTGGGCGATGCAGGACGAGGCGTTCAAGGTCCAGCTCTTCCGCTTCGTCGATGTGTTCCCGCGCCTAGGCACCCCGGAACAAGTCCACCAGCACCTCATCGAGTACCTCAGCAATCCGCCTGCCCCCGGGATGCCCGACCCGGTCCTCCCCCCCGGCCTCGGGTTAGGCCTCAAAGCCGGCGGCATCATGAAGGGCACACTCGCCAAGACGATGGCGTCCCAGATCACCGGCATGGGCGAGAAGTTCATCGCCGGCGAAGACGCCGCCACCGCTATCCCCGACCTCCGCAAGCTCTGGAAACGCAACATCGCCTTCTCCGTCGACCTGCTCGGCGAGGCGTGTGTCAGCGAAGCCGAAGCGGCCGTGTACCGCGAGCGCTACATGGACCTCATCACCGGCGTCTCCGATGAGGTCAAAGACTGGACGCCCAACCCGCAGCTCGAAACCGACCACCTCGGCCCGATCCCCCGCGCCAACGTCTCGATCAAGGTCTCGTCGCTCGTCGCCAAGTTCGACCCGCTCGACTTCGACCGCTCGGTCGATGCCTGCTACGAATCGCTCAAGCCCCTGCTCGAAGAGGCGGGGCGTCGCGGCGTGCTCATCAACTTCGATGTCGAGCAGAGCGAGCTGAAAGAGCTCAACCTCGCGCTGTTCATGCGCTGCTGCGAGAACATCGACTTCCAGGCCGGTCTCGCGATGCAGGCCTACCTCAAGAGTGGCGACAACGATGCGCAACGCGTCATCGACTGGTCGAAGAGGACCGGCCGCGAAGTCACCGTCCGCCTGGTCAAGGGCGCGTACTGGGACGCCGAGGTCATCAGCGCCCAGGAGCATGGCTGGCCCATCCCCGTGTGGACCCGCAAGCAGGACTCCGACGCCTGCTTCGAGCGCATGGCCGCGCGTTTCGTCGAACACACCCCCCGTAACAAGGGCGAGGGCGGCGTGAAGCTCGCGCTGGGCTCGCACAACCTCCGCTCCATCGCGTCGGTGCTCCACGAACTCGACAAGCACAACCTCCCGCACAGCGCGCTCGAGCTCCAGATGCTCTACGGCATGGGCAACGGCCCAAAACAAGCCGCGCTCACCAAAAGCCTCCGCCTCCGCGAGTACATCCCTGTGGGCGAGATGATCCCCGGCATGGCGTACCTCGTCCGCCGACTGCTGGAAAACACCTCCAACGAGTCCTGGCTGATGAAGGGGTTCGACAAGGACACCTCAGCAGAGGAACTGCTCGCCAGCCCGCACCGCAGCAGCGGGCAGGTCCCGGGCGACGCCCCCACGCGTGGCGTGGCGGTTACAGAAACCGCCGCGTCACACGCGGGGGCGAGCAACTCAACCGCCGCGTCACACGCGGGGGACGACAGCACCTACGACCTTGAGTTGATCCCCGGCGTCGAAGGCGTCGGCGACGGCTCGGGCTTCTTCACCGAGCCCTTCCGCGACTTCTCGGTCAAGGAACAGCGTGACGCGTTTGCGGCCGCGATCGATAAAGCCCAGGTCCCGCAGGTCGCCAACGACGGCACGGTCGCGCAGGCGTCCGACATGGTCGGCAGCGCGCTGGCCGCGTTCCCCAGGTGGCGCGACCGCGACCCCATCGACCGCGCGAACATGCTCATCAAGGCCGCCGACCTGATGCGCGCCCGCCGCGACGAGCTTTCGGGCATCATCATCAAGGAAGCCGGAAAGCCTTGGAAGGAGGCCGACGGCGACGTCTGCGAGGCGATCGACTTCTGCGATTACTACGCCCGTCTCGCCCCCGGCATGGCGACGCCCAAACGACTAGGCGACTTCATTGGTGAAGACAACCGCGTCCACTACGAGCCGCGCGGCGTGGCCGTGGTCATCAGCCCGTGGAACTTCCCGCTGGCGATCGCGACCGGCATGACCGCCGCCGCGCTCGTAACCGGCAACACCGCTGTACTCAAACCCGCCGAGCAGACCCCCGGCATCGCCAAAGTCATGGCGGACATCTTCTGGGAGGCGGGCGTCCCGAAGGATGTTTTGCACTTCCTCCCCGCCCCCGGCGAAACCGTCGGCGCGGCCCTCGTCCGCGACCCACGCATTGCTTTGATCGCGTTTACCGGCAGCAAAGCCGTCGGCCTCGACATCATCCAGGCCGCGGGCGTGACCCCCGAGACCCAGCCGCACGTCAAGCAGGTCGTCTGCGAGATGGGCGGGAAAAACGCGGTGATCATCGACTCCTCCGCCGACCTCGACGAGGCCGTGCTGGGTGTGCGTTACTCCGCGTTCGGGTTCTCCGGCCAGAAGTGCTCCGCCTGCTCGCGCGTCGTCATCCTCGACGATGTCTACGACGAGTTCGTCCGCCGCTTCGTCGAATCAACGAAGTCCCTATCCGTCGGCGACCCGATCCACCCCGGCACGGATGTCGGCACGGTCATCGACGCCGAGGCCCGCGACAAGATCATGAGCTACGTCGAGCTGGGCAGCCAGGAAGGCAAGCTCGAGCTCGCGATGCAGGGCGAGGTCAGCGATGCCTGGGGCAAGCCCGTCGTCGGGCCGCACATCTTCAGCGGGATCACGCAGCAGGACCGGCTGGCCTGCGAAGAAATCTTCGGCCCGGTCGTCGCGCTGATCCGTGTGAAGTCGTTTGATGAAGCATTGCAAGTTGCCAACTCGACGCCGTACCGCCTGACCGGCGGCATCTTCACCCGCACGCCCAGCCACCTCGAACGCGCCCGCGTCGAGTTCCGCGTCGGCAACCTCTACCTCAACCGTGGCTGCACCGGCGCGCTCGTCGGCCGACAGCCCTTCGGCGGCGGCGGGATGTCCGGCGTCGGCTCCAAGGCCGGCGGCGACCAGTACCTCTACCAGTTCGTCGAGCCCAGGTGCGTCACCGAAAACACCATGCGCCGCGGCTTCGCGCCGGGGTTGATGAGCTAGCGGAACCCCACCACGAGCCGCGACCGTCAGGGAGCGGACGTCATGGTTGGGGGACGCAATCCGATGTGTCGTCGCGTTACGGTTGCGGGACACACGGCTTTCGTGGCGTAGACACGCTGTTTGGTCCGCTCCCTCACGGTCGCGGCTCGTTGAGGGCAAGCCGATGGTGGCCGTGGTGGAGCGCAGCGACCCCACGGAATGAGCGCGCGGATACTGCATGCAAGGCAGCTCGTTCCGGGGGCGGCTGCGCCGACCCCGGCCACCAGCCGCGATGCGGTGGGCGCTGTCTTCGAGGATGAGGATGGGTAATGCTCAGAATCCAACCAGTAGCAGGTTATCGCTTCGACGCACCCATGAGCCCCACTCTATAGCCGGCGCGTTCTAGTTCCTTCGTGGCTTCGCTGTTCAGAATCAGCAGCATGATGATGCTAACACAAGGGACAAACATCAGGATCACAAAGAGGACCGTCATCCCGGTCGATTTTCCTAGCCCTTTCGCGAGGTTGATGATGCCGATGATCCCGAGGGCAATGGCGGCAATCGCAAGAAGGCCTAGCAGGGGGTGTATCGCGATTTGAAGCACATAGGTCACGATGTTTATGAGGATTGCATAGATGATCATCTTCTGGCCGCTCGCGACCTGTTCGATAGGGCCTTGGCTTGGCGGTTGAGGCGTTGGGTGTGCAGGTGGTGCTTCGTGTTCAGTCATAGTTGACTCACAGCTAGGAAGGGAGGGGGAGATAGGGGTACGCGTAGGTGGTTAGCTTACTCCGCATCTTCCTCCAGCACCTTAATCCGGATATTCCGGAACTCGACGGGGGCGGCTTCGGCTTGGAGGGAGATGGTGCCGTAGGCGAGTTCGGTGGTGCCGCGGCGCTGGGCCTCGGCGTCGCCGGCGCAGGCGGTGTCGTTGGGGTCGAGGACGAAGGGGCCGTAGTCGGCGACGACCTCGCCGTTGATGCGGTGGATGGCGCGCTGGCTGCCGTGGACTTCGAGTTCGTAGGTGACCCACTCATTGCCGGGGAGGCGTGGGCCGTCGAAGCTGATGACGTGGGCGTGGGTGAGTTCGCCGTCTTTGTGGATGTGGGTGCCGGGGGTGCAGACGTTGCCGGTCGGGCCGTTCTTGTCGCCGAGCATCTGGGCTTCGATCGAAGCGGGGAAGTCCTGGTCGAGTCCCATGGTGTCGGCGGGTTGGCCGTGGAACATGATGCCGTTGTTCTCGACGGCCCAGCCGGGCCCGCCCGCGACGAGGTCGCCGGTGAAGCGGTACTCGATCTGCATGATGTAGTGTGAGAACTCGGCGGGCTCTTCGTCGACGCCGACGTAGAAGAGGTGGCCGAAGCGGCCTTCGAAGTTGTCGTACTCGTCGTAGGCGACGACGAGCTTGCCGTCTTCGACGCGGAAGGTGTTGAGCGGGTTTTCGCCAAGTTCGTAGCCGGAGATTTTGGGGGTCCAGCCGGTGAGGTCTTCGCCGTTGAACATGGTGATCCAGCCGTCTTCGTCGGCCTGGCCGACGGTGGGGGTGTTGTCTACTTCGTTCGTCGCGTCATCTGTCGCATTGGTGGCGTTGTCCTCTGCAGAGTCTTGAGCGGCGGCGACTGCGCGGTCTTTCACGCCATGATCATCGCTGGAACAAGCAAGTGTCGCGGTAGCAAGTGCGAGTGGGGCGAGGGCGGCGAGTAGGGGGGAGGGGGTGGGCATGGTTTTCTCGTGGGGTCGTTGGGGGTTCTCGTGATTAGCCGCGTCGCTACGCGACGCTGGGGGCACCGGCACCGCGTAGCGGTGCGGCTCTCATTGGAGTTTGTGCAGCTATTAGACGCTGCAGCGTGCGTACATCGTACAGGAACACCCACGGATGGAATCTGTGGGGTTCGGGGGGTGCTTGAAGATGGTTGGTGGGATCGGTGGGTTGCGCTCGTGGACTCGCTCCACCCACCCTACGTTCGATTTATCCCGTGCCGGCGGAGACGCCTTCGGGTTTGAAGTCGGCGGGGCGGGGGGTGCCGTGCCAGAGGAAGTAGAGGGTGCGTTTGAGGTCGTCGAAGACGAGCATGATGCAGGGCAGGACGACGAGGATCATGACCGTGGCGCTGATGAGGCCTGCGGCGATGGAGATACCCATGGGGATGAGGAAGCGTGCCTGGAAGGACTGCTCGGTGATGAGCGGGAGCAGGCCGAGGACGGTGGTGACGGTGGTGAGGAAGATCGCGCGGAGGCGTGCCTGGCCGGCGGCGACGAGGGCGTCGTAGACGGAGTCACCGGCTTCGCGTCGTTGGTTGTAGAACTGGACGAGGATGAGCGAGTCGTTGACGACGATGCCGGAGAGGGCGACGAAGCCGATGAGGGAGAGGAAGGTGATGTCGAAGCCGAGGATGTAGTGTCCCCAGATAAGGCCGATGGTGGCGAAGGGGATGACACACATGACGAGGATGGGCTGGAAGTAGCTTTGGAAGAGCCACGCGAGGATGACATAGATCAGGAGCATGGCGAGGCCGAAGCCCAGCGGGAGTGTTGAGAACGCGTCGGCCATCTGTTCCTGTCGGCCGGAGAAGCCGACGGTGAGGCCGGGGTACTTGGCTTCGAGCTTGTCGAAGAGGTTGGGCAGTGGCTTGTCGTCGGGGCCGAGGATTGGCTCGTCGTTTTCGTCTTTGGGTCCGGCCTTGAGTGCGGCGGTGATGTCTTCGGGGCTGGTGCCCTGCTCGACGCTTGCGGTGACGGTGACGGCGCGTTGGCCGTCGACGCGGTTGATCGACGCGAAGGATGAGCCGGTGTCGATGTCGACGAGCTCGCGCATCGGGACGGGCACGCCCAGGGCGTTGATGAGCCAGGCGTTCTGGACCTGCACGAGCGAGGTGCGGGTGTCCTTGTCGATGCGGACGCGGACGTCGATGTCTTCTTCACGGTCGGCATAGGTGTGGGCGTCGAGCCCGAATAAGAAGCCGCGGAGTTGGCGGTTGACCTCGAGGTTGTTGAGCCCCATCGCCTGTGCGTCGGCGTTGACGCTGACTTTGATTTCCTGCCGGCCCTGGTTGGCGTCGTCGGCGATGTCGAAGAGCTGCGGGTAGCCGGCGAGCGCTTCGCGGACCTCGGCGGTGGCGAGGCGGAGTGTCTCGGGGTCGTCACTGGACAGCCGGATCGTGATGTCGGGTCCGCCCGGGCCGCCGGCCATCTGCTCGAAGCTCATGCGCTCGACGTCGTCGACTTTGCCCAGGAGCTCGCGCCGGATGTTGTCGATCACGACGGGGCCGGGCGTGTCGCGGTCCTCGACGGGTGTGAGCTCGATGAACATCTGCGCGATGTGGGAGGATGCGCCGTTGGATTGGCCGGTCTCGATATCGCTGCTTGCCCCGACGATGGTCTCGACGAACTTGACCTCTTCCTGCGCGAGCACGGCCCGCTCGATGCGGTCGACGGCGTCCTGGGTCTGGTCGATGGGCGTGCCGATAGGCAGGCGGATATTGACCATGACGGACTCGGAGTCGTCGGAGGACATAAAAACGAATCCGACGCGCTTGCCCGCGACGAGACCGAAGGAGATGAACAGGGCCATCAGCGCGACGCAGAGCGTGAGGTATCGGAAGCGGAGCGCGACACCGAGGAGGCGTGCGAAGCCCGGCGCGATCTTGTCCATAATGATGCGGTCGCGTCCGTCTTCGTACCGGCGCAGGAGTCTGCTGAGTTTGTTGGGCTTGGCCTTGTCGCGTTTGGTGAGCGAGTGGCCCATGTGGCTGGGGAGGATGAGCAGGGACTCGACGAGCGACATCGCCAGCGCGCAGGCGACGACGAGCGGGAGTGCGCCCAGCAGCGTGCCGATCTGGCCTTTGATGAAGGTGAGCGGGAGGAAGGCGACGATGCTGGTGAGGACGGTAGCGACAACGGGCCAGAAAACCTCGTTCGTGCCTGCGATGGAGGAGTCGGTTGGGGATTCGCCTTTTTTGTCGTGGTGGGTCTGGATGTTTTCGGCGACGACGATGGCGTCGTCGACGAGCAGGCCCATGACGACGATGAGGCCGAACATCGTGAGCAGGTTGAGGGTGATACCGAGGTAGCCCATGAGCAGGAGTGTGCCTGCGATGGCGGTAACCAGTCCCGCACCGACCCAGAGGGCGACGCGCCAGTTGAGGAAGAGCAGGAGTGTGCCGAAGACGAGGAACGCGCCGTAGATCGCGTTGCGGGTCAGCAGGTCGAGTCGGCCCTCGACGAAGCGGGCCAGGTCGGTGGCGGTGCCGACGGTGGCGTTGTCGGGGAGCGGGCGTGAAGGCTTTGCGCCTTTTTCCCAGGCGATTTCGTAGGGGGATTTGTACTCGACGACGGGCTCGCCGGGCCGCGTCATCCCGCGGGCCATCTGTTTTTGGAGGCGTTCGCCGGCGGGGACGGTGTAGGGGCGTCCGCTTCGGCCGTCGGCGTAGGCGCGGACCATGCGGGCGATGTGGACGATGTCCTGGTTGCCGGTTTTGAAGATGGTGATGTCGGCCGAGGGTTCGCCGCTGTAGGTGAGCCGGACATCTTCCTCGACAAACGCCTCGCGGACCGTCGCGACATCGCGGACGTGGATCGCCCGGCCTTGGTTGTCGACAAAGAGCGGGATGGCTTCGATGGCCTGCGTGCGCTCTTCCGTGCCCAGGGTGCGGAGCGAGACATTGCCGGTGTCGGTCTTGACTGTCCCGCCCGGGATGTCGGTCATCCACGCGCGGATGGTGTCGGTGATGGTGGGGAGCGAAAGCCCGTACTCGAGCATGGCGAGTTCGTCGACATCGACCTGGAGCTCATAGTCGCGCACGCCGCCGATGAGGACTTCGCCCATGCCCGGCAGCTCGCGCAGGTCGTCGCGGATCGTGCGGATGGCCTGCTTGAGGACGGCGGGCTCCATCGGGCCGTGCACCGCGAGGCGGATGACGGGCATGCGGGGCTCGATGAGCTGGCTGGTGATTTCGTCGGCCTCGCCGGGCAGGTCCTGTAGCCCGTCGATCGCGCGTTCGACATCGTCCATCGCCGCGTCGACATCCGCGCCTTCCTTGAACCGGATCGTTATCCCGCCGCCGCCCTCGGCCACGGTGGTGATGAGCTCATCAATCGCCTCGATATTGTCAAAGGCGTCCTCGACCTTGATCGCCAGCGACTCTTCGACCTCTTCAGGCGCAGCGCCGGGGTAGGGGAGGTTGACGACGGCGGTGTCGGCGTCGACCTCGGGGAAGAACTGCTTGCGCAGGTTGAGCCCGGAGACGATGCCCGTGATCAGGATCGCGGCCATGAGCAGGTTGACCACGACGGGTTTGCGGACGCCGAACGCCGCGATGCCCATGTTCATGGCCGGGCCTCGGCGGAGGTAGTGTCGGGCGCGGCCTCACGTGCTGCGGCTTCGTTGTCGTCTGCCGTTTCGCCGTCGAGTGGCATCACGACCGGCTCGACGCGCTGGCCGTCGAGGATCGAGACCGAGGCGTTGACGACGACGAGTTCGCCCGGCTCAAGCGGGGTGCTCAGCACGACCCACTGCGTGTCGGGCAGCCCGAGCTGGGGCAGCGGGCCTTCGTGTTCGAACAGGACGGTGACGGCCCGGCTGGTCAGGGTGTTCTCGGCGACAAGCCGGACTCGGCCGTCGCGGATTGCACGGGCGGGGACGACCCAGCGCGGCTGGATGTCGTTGGTCGTGACGCTTGCCATGACGAACGCGCCCAGCGCGAGGCGTTGGACACCGCCGCCCGACGCGATCTGGCTCAGCGCGGTGTCCGGCTGTTCTAGCAGGGCGTAGGCGGTGAAGGTGCGTGTGGCGGTGTCGTTGCTGCTGCCCAGACGCTCGATCGTCGCTTGCCATGGCGGGCAGTCGGGCGGGAGGTGGCGTGTCGTGACCTGCACGCGGTTGTTTTTTTCGACATCGTATCGGGCGCTCGCGGGGAGCTGGAGTGCGATCTCGATGACGCGCGGGTCGACGATGCGGGCGACGCGGGCGCCGGCCATGAGGTTTTCGCCTTCCTCGATGTCGAGGGCTTCGATGATGCCGTCCATCGGGCTGGTGATGGTGCAGCGGTCGACATTGCTTTGGGCGGTGGCTTGCCGGGCGGCGAGCCCCTGCCGCTGCGCGTCGAGGGCGGACCGGCGTGGTGCGAGGCCATCGATGGCCTGGTTCGTGGCGAGCACCTGTCGCTTGGCCGCGAGTAGGGCGCGGTGGGCGCGGTCGACATCCTGCTGCACGGCACGGTCGCTTTCGAGATATCCGAGCTGGCGGTCGTACTCGTCCTGCGCGATCCGGACTTCTTCCTGCTCGATCGCGAGCTGTTCGTTGAGGCGGGCCGTATCGACTTCAAGCTGCGCCAGCGAGGCGTCGACCTCGGCGAGCTGCGCGGTCGCGGCGTCGAGGTCTTGTTGGAAGTTGGTGCTGTCGAGTTGCGCGAGGATTTGGCCTTGCGTGACGGCGTAGCCGACCTCGATGTCTTCGGGGATGGTGAGGACGGTGGTGCCGACGCGGGCGGGGACGTCGGCGTTGTGTTTGGGCATGGTCTCGCCGTAGCCCGACCACTGGCGTGCGATCTCGACGCGTTGGGCCGGCATGACCTGGACGTGGAGGGTGCGGTCGGCGGGGTCGGTGGTTTCGAGCTGCTTGGCGGTGTTTTCGAGGGCTTGGTAGACCGCTCCGCCGACCATGAGACACGCGAGCCCCAGGAAGACACGGAAGGCAAGTGCGATCATTTTGGGGGAGGGCCGTTTCATCAGGCGTCTCGGGATGGATCGGGCCTTACAGCGTACCGGGCGAGGGTAGTTTCGTACAGCGTACTAACAGGTTCGACCGCCGGGGTGGGGCGGATTCGTGATTGGGGCTGGAATCAGACCTACGATACCGTACAGTAGGGGCTAGGCCGTCTATGGCCGACGCTTGCTTGAGTCTTTTCCTCTCTCGTCAGGGGGCGCCCATGCCTGTCTCGACCGATGGTTCATCGAATCCGTCCGAGCGCTCGTACGCGGGGATGATTCCGCCGCGCGAGTCTGACGACCGGCGGGCGCTGCTGATCCATGCCTGGTCGCAGATGGCGCAGCAGCACTGGGACACCGCGCTTAACGATCTGGCCCAGCAGGACCGTCTCGGGGCCGCCGGCCGCATGGCGCAGCGGACCGCGGCGAACATGCGTGCGATGCGCAAGCATCGGCCCGAGGTTTATCAGCAGCTCTTCAAGCTCTTCCCGATCGATCTGCAGAACCGGCACTACCGCCCGGTCCGTTCTAAAGGCGGGTGGATGACCATCGTCGTCCGCACGATCGAGGGCGACCACCTGCTCAACCAGATTGACGACCCGCACGCGGCTGCGCAGCGTGATGTCCAGAAGATGGCCGACGCCTTCAAGCAGGACACCCCGCTCCTGCTTTGTGGCTTGGCCGATGGCTACTTTTTTGACGCCCTGACGCAGCGCCCCCGATCGCACGACGACGGCCGTGTCACCGCGCTTTACCTTGCCGAGCCCGAGCCTGACCTACTCCTCGCAAACCTCGCGCTGCATGACTACAGCGGCAAGCACGGTCCGATCGCAAGCCCCTGGGTCGAATGGATCGTCGGCGGGAACTGGCACGACCAACTCATCGTCCGGCTCGAAAAGAACTGGACGCTGCCCGTGCCCGGCCTCGTGCTTGGCAACAAGCAGATGCACGGGCCGGTGAAAGAAGCCCTCGCCCGGGTGCGGGCTTATCGCAAACAAAACGCCGGGGCATATCGCGAGAAAACGATGCAGCACGACGGCTATACCCGGCGTGACGTGCTGGCCTCGCACCTGCGTGGCCAGGGCGGGCGAGCGCCGCGCGTGCTGATGATCGACTCGCGGTTTACCCACACCCCCGACGGCGCGATCGAGCAGATCAATGACGGGTTCAAGGACCTGGGCTGGGAGACGCACCGCCTCGTGGAGTCGGCGACGCACCATCGCCTGACGCCGCTTGCGGTGTGGCGTGCGCTGGGCGAGGTCGAGCCGGACCTGGTGTTTGAACTCAGCGGGCAGTGGGCTGATCGGCGTGATGTGATCGATAAACGTGTCCCGGTCGTGCGGTGGCTGCTCAACGACCACGCCGGTGAGAAGCCCGACGCCGGCCGGGCGAACCTGGCGCATCGCGACTTCGTCCTCGCGCAGGTCAGCCCCCTCGCTGGCGGGCTCAAGGGGTATCCGGCTCGGCAGGTGCTTCCGATGCCCGGCATCGTCAGCATCAAGGGCAACCTCCGCCAGACCGCCGCCGCCGACCCCGACAGCGCGACCTGTGACCTGCTCTACATCGGCGACCACGCCGGCGAACCCCGCAACCTCCTGGCGGACATCGCCAGCCGATTGAGCAACCCGAAGATCCGGCAGCTTGCCCAACTCGTCGGCGAACAGATGCTCGAAGACTACCGAACGGGCGGCAACTACCCGACCCGTTGGCACATCGACCAGCTCGCGCGCCAACTAACCGCCCAGGTCAAGGGGCTCAAGCTCTCCGACAAGATCTACCGCCAACTGGCGAACATCATGTTCGCACCGTTCAACGAGACGCTCTACCGCGAGCAGGCGCTGGGCTGGGCCGCACAGGTCGCCGGTGACCTGGGGCTGACGCTCGCGCTGCACGGCAAGGGCTGGAAGAACCACGCGGACCTCGCCGCCTATGCGCATGGTCGGCCGTCGACAGAAAAACGCCGCGATGCGCTGACCGCGTCTGCGAAGATCAACCTGCACGTCGCGCCGTGGTTCTGCCTCGATAGCCGGCTGATGCAGGGCCTCGCCGTGGGTGGGTTTTTCCTCGTGCGCCAGCACCCGGCCGACGCGCTGCTGCCCGAGATGGTCGGCTTCCTGGAAACCTATTGCGACGCCTCCGCCCAGACCGTCGCCCAGGCCCGCGCCGCCTGCGACAAGAAACACCTGCCCCAGCTTGAACGCCTGCTCGAACGTGCGCAGTGGATCACCGACATCGGAGCCGGGACCGACCCGATCGGATGTGTCCGTGCCTGCATGCGCGGCGGGCTGCTCGACCGCCACCACGTCGCGCTCCCCCGCCTGGATCAGGCCGAGTTCGACGACGCCGGCCAGCTCAGGCAACGCATCGAGCGTTTCCTCAACGCGCCCGACAAACGCCTCGACATTGTCCGCAAGCAACGCGCTGCCATCGAGCATCGCTTGTCCTTCTCCAGCGGTCTGGCTCGCAGCGTCGCCCGCATCGCAGAGCTGGTCGAGACAGAATGACGGCGCACCCGTGACGACCAACGCGTCCTCGGGCGTTGCCCAAGACGCTATGGCGTGGCATCGTCTTCAGGCTTGCCTGATTACCCCGTGGTCCTAAGCCCGGCGGCGATGGCCTGGACGCTTAGTCGGAGCAGGTCGCCGTGCGGGTCTTTGCCTCGGCGCATGAGCTCGACCTGGATGAGGTTGAGCGGGTCGATGTAGGGGTTCCGGACGCGGATCGAACGCTTGAGCCAGGGGATGCCGTCGAGCAGTTCGTCGTGGCCCGTCAGTGCGAGCACGGCGTCGCGCGTCGTCTCGAATTCATCGCGGACGGTTTGATACAGCCGCATCCCGCCTTCGCCGCCCTCGCCCGTGGCCGCGAACTCGGCGTAGTGTCGGCCGATCGCCATATCACACTTGGCCAGCGCGAGCTCGGCGTTGTGGATCATCCCGCGGAACATCGGCCAGCCGACATACATCGCACGTTGGACGTCGGGCTCGATCGTTGAGAGCCCGGTGCCCAGCCCGTACCACGCGGTGAGCAGGTGGCGGTTCTGTGTCCAGGCGAAGGTGTACGGGATCGCACGGAGGTTGGCCAGCTCGCGCGCGCCGCGGCGTCGGCTCGGGCGCGAGCCGATCGGCAGCGTCTCGATCGTGTTGATCGGTGTTGCACGGTCGAAGTACGCGAGGAATGCCTCGTCGTCGCGCAGCGCCCGGTACTTCTTAATCGAGGCTTGGGTCGCGCGGTCGAGCGCATCGGACCAGTCGCTTGAGACACGCTCGCTCTTGTCGGTCGAGACAAGCAGTGTTGCCCAGCAGACCTGCTCGACGTGGCGGAACGCGATCTCCGGGTCGTCGTAGCGTTCGGCCAGGACCTCGCCCTGTTCGGTGATGCGGATGCGGTGGTTGACGGATTCGGGGGGCAGGGACAACACGCCGCGTGCCGCCGGCCCGCCGCCGCGTCCCAGCGAGCCGCCGCGGCCATGGAAGAGGACAAGCCCGACGCCGTGCTTTTTGGAGGTGGTTGCGAGCTTGCTCTGCGCGTCGTAGAGCCGCCAGTTGGAGGCCAGGAATCCGCCGTCCTTGCACGAGTCCGAGTAGCCGACCATGCAGGTCTGCGTCCCGCCGGTGGCGTCGACGTGTTCGCGGTAGGGTGCGCAGTTGAGGAGTTGGTCAAGCGTTTCGTGGGCGTCGCGCAGGTCGTCGATGGTTTCGAAAAGCGGCACGGCGGGCAGCACCGCGGCGGGCCGATCAAGACCAAGGATGCCCGCGGCGAGTCGTCCCAGGTACAGCATCGCGAGGACATCGCTGGGGGCGTGCGTCATGGAGACGATGAGTTCGCCTAGCGCCGCCTGGCCGTAGTGCTTGGCGGTGTGCTGAAGCAGGACAAACAGGTTGACGGTGTTCCGCGTTGGCTCGGTGAGGGATTCGATGTCGAGCGCCTGTGCCGCGGCCGCGTCGATCGGGGCGGTGAGCAGGGCCTGCTTCTCGGCCTCGTCCAGGTCGGCGTAGGCGGTGCCCGGGGCGAGGTGGTCGAGTACCTCGCCGATCGCCTGGTGGAGCTGGCGGGAGTCTTCGCGGATATCAAGCCGGGCGAGGTGGAGCCCGAACACCTCGGTGCGGTCGATCCAGGCGCGGATGGCGCCGTCGGCCAGGGCTTCGTGGCCGTTGTTGTGCAGGCTCTGGGCGATCGTGCGGAGGTCAGCGAGCAGGGCGTCTGCGTTGGCGTAGCCGGCCTCGGCCCCGCCGTGGACCGGGTCGCAGGTCGCGCTGACCGCGAGCCGGGCGTGGATGATGCGGAGGGCCTGGCGGTAGCGTTCGCGCGGGTGGGCCGCATCCATCGCCTGCGTGGTCTCGGGCCAGCGCTGGGCGTCTTCGATCATGCGTTCGAGCGCAGGGCTGATCGGGTGGTGCTTTTCAGAGATGCTCAGTGTCTGCTCAAGCGCCAGGCACTGGGCCATGTGTTTCTCGATGATCGACTCGCGGAGCTTGACGAGGGTGTCGCGTGTGACCTCGGGGGTGACAAACGGGTTGCCGTCCCGGTCGCCACCGATCCACGTGCCAAAACGCACGACGCCGTGCACGCTCTTGAACAGCTCGGCTTCATCGGGGTAGGCCTGCTCGGCCGCGCTGCGCAGACCGCGCATCAGCCAAGGCACGACATGCCACAGCGAATCCGCGACGAAGAGAGAGCGGTCAACCTCTTCAAGCACGGTCGGCTTGCTCGGGCGGAGTGTCTCGGTTTCCCACAAGCAATCGAGGTCGGCCTTGATCTTACGCAGCACCCGTTCACGCTCACGCGGCAGCGTGTCGTGCAGGTTGAGCTCGACCAGGTCCTTGCGCAGCCGGCCCAGTGTGTTGCGGACGGTGCGACGCTTGGCTTCGGTGGGGTGGGCGGTGAAGACGAGATCAACTTCGAGCTGGAGGAGGTGGTCGAGCACCTGCTGCGCGCTGAGCCCGCGGTCGGCGAGTTGTTGGATCGCCGCGCCGAGCGATTGGCCCAGCGCTTTGGGGGCGCTGGCCCGCTCACGTGCCCGCAGCACACGCACGCGGTGGCGGTCCTCGGCGAGGTTGGCGAGGTCGAAGAAACAGGCCAGCGCTCGGATGAGTTCGCCGAGTTGGTCGTCGTCGAGCGAGCCGATGCGGTTTGTGAGTTCGTCGCTGGCGGAGGCGTCGCCCTCGCGCCGTTTCTTGGCGAGCGCGCGGACCTCTTCGACAATGTCGTAGAGGCCTTCGCTGGCGTGCTGCTGGAGGACCTTGCCCAGCTCGTAGCCGAGCATGCGGACATCGCGCCGCAGGAGGAAGTCCGTGGGCTTGGGCTGGGTCGGGGCGTCGGGTGCGGGGGGCGGGTGCGCGCTCATGGTGCGTCAGCCACGCTCAGATCGGCGCGGCGGGCCTACGTGGGGTGTGTCGGGCTGGGCTCAGCCGCAATCCACTTCATGCAGCCGGCCGGTCTCGACATCATAAGTGAACCCACGCAGTGCCGTGTCCTTAGGCACCCAAGGGTGTTCCCGCAGTCGCGCGACCTGGTCGCGGACATGGCCGTTGAGCTCGGTAAACGCATGGAAATCGGGGGGCGCGTCGTCGGCGGGGCCGTATTTCTTCGAGAGGTCGTCGCGCAGCCCCTCGTCCGTGCAGCCCATCATCCCGCAGCCGGTGTGGTTGATCACCATGATCTCGCGTGTGCCTAGCACATTGGTCGAGACGATCGCGCTGCGTAGGACATCGTCGGTGACGGTGCCCCCGGCGTTGCGGAGGATGTGGGCGTCGCCATAGTGCAGGCCCAGGGCCTTCTCGATATTGATCCGCGCGTCCATGCACGCGATAACGAGGAGCTTGCGGCGGGGGGGCGCAGACAGCGCTTCGCCGGAGAAGGTCTCGACAAACCGCGAATTGTGGGCGAGGACTTCGTCGATAGTCTGTGGCATAGAGTCACTCATCGGGTTGAAAACAGGGGGTTAGACAGGGCTGGCATCATACTGCCGCTCATCCGCCGCGGTGGTTTTGCCGCAGCCGGGCGATCTCGCGTCCAACACGCCGCTTGACCTTGTCGGCGACGAGGCTCACGTTCGCGTAGAGGTCTTCGCCCTTGCGGCTGTGGCGCAGCGTACGCCCGTTGCTCAGCCGGACAACAACGTTACACAGCTGATCGATCCCGCCGCGCGGCCCGTTGACGTCCGACACGGTCACGGCGACCTGCCCGACCCGGCCGGCGTGCTGGTCAAGCGCCGCGGTCAGCCGTTCGCGGATGTGCTGGCGGATGGCCTGGGTGAGCTCAATGTTCTTGCTGTGGATGCGAAGCTGCATGGTCTGTCTCCGGGTAGGGATGAGAACAAGCGATACGTTATACGCGAATTATAGTTCGTATATTCGGGTAAGTCAAGCCTTCAATTGAGCGGATCGCATTAGGATTTATCCGGATCGACCCGGACCATGTTGATCAGGTCGCGTACACGGCGGTGGCCTTCGACCGGATGGCGCAGGGACCTGCTCTCTGAAATGCGGTAGCGGTTGCGTCGGCCGACTTTACGGCGTGTGAGCACGCCCCCGGCCTCGAGCTCCGCCACGATCTTCTGGACCGCCCGCTCGGTGATGCCGACCCGCTCGGCGACTTGGCGTAGCAGGAGATCGGGCTCGAGTGCCAGGAGGATCAACACGTGCGAGTGGTTCGTCAGGAACGTCCACGTCGGTGGTTTTGCATTGTCCGGCGTGTTGTTCGCGTCACTGATTCCAGCCATGGTTGTACAGACTAGTGGGACGGGCGGGGGGTTGGCAAGAGCTCAGTCCCGTTCGATCGACGGCCGGGGGGTGAGATTCGCGCGTGCCTCGACGGCGTCGCGGATCGCCTCGTGCGGGGTCCGCGCCAGCGCGGTGAGGTGGCCCATCTTCCGGCCCGGGCGTGGCTGGGACTTGCCGTACAGGTGCAGGTGCATCGCGGGGTTGCCTTGCACGGCCGCCCAGTCGGGCTGCGCCTGCGAGCCGTCGCTATCCAGCGGCGGCCAAAGATCGCCCAGCAGGTTGACCATCGCGCTGGGTTGTTTGAGCTCGATCGGTAGCGGGGGGTGCCCCGTCACACAGCGGACCTGCTGATCGAACTGCGACGCGGTGTACGCGTCGATCGTCAGGTGCCCGGAGTTGTGCGGCCGGGGGGCGAGCTCGTTGACGAGCATCTCGCCATCACGCGTCTGGAAAAACTCGACACACAAGACGCCGACGACCTCGAGCGTGGCCATCACCTTCGTCGCGATCTCGATCGCGCGGGTCTCCACGCTTCCGGGGGCCCCGCTGGGGACGACGGACACGTCGAGGATGTGGTTGCGGTGCGAGTTGGCGATCGGGCCGTAGCACGCGACCTCTCCATCGACCCCCCGCGCCGCGACGATCGAGACCTCCTGCTCGAAATCGATGAACCCTTCGAGCACACACGGCTGCCGGCCCAAATCCTCCCACGCATAGACCAACCCCGCCTCATCAGCGCTGTGCAGCACACGCTGGCCCTTCCCGTCGTACCCGCCCCCGGCCGTCTTCAATACCGCAGGCACGCCGATCGTCTGCACCGCGTCTTTCAGTTCCTCCAGCGACAGGACCGGCGCGAACGGCCCGACGGGGATGCCGTGGTCCGACAGGAACGTCTTCTCCCGAATCCGATCCTGCGCGACGTGCAACACGTTCTGCCCCGGCCGAACGGGCACGTGCTTCGCACACGCCGCCGCCGTCGCCGCCGGGACGTTCTCGAACTCATAGGTGACGACCGACACCGACCGCGCAAACCGCTCGACGGCTTCCAAGTCGTCATACCCCGCGATCGTCTTGGTATCACACGCCAGCGTCGCCGGCTCCCCGTCGCTGGGGCAGAACACATGCGTGCGATACCCCGCGCGCTTGGCCGCGTGGCAGAACATCTGCCCGAGCTGCCCCCCGCCGAGCATGCCGAGGGGGAGGCCATCTGGTGATTTGGTGATTTGGTGATTTGGTGAAGTGGTCATTGGTTGGCATTAGTTTATCGCGCTTGCCGAGCGCAGGGACGCGCACGATACACCCACGCAGGCATACAGATCCGTATCGCATCTTCGCGGCTCTTTCTTCACCAAATCCAACTTCACCAAATCACCAAATACTCACAACACCGCCGGCTGGTCCACATCGCTGTGGTACTTCAGCACCTGGTCGATGCCATTGGCTTCGTCGCAGAGGACGACGTTGGCCTCATGGGTCTCGCATTCTTCCTCGGACAGGAGGCCGTAGGTCAGGATGATGACCTTGTGGCCGACCTCGGTGAGGTGCGCGGCCGCGCCATTAATCTCAATCACACCACTTCCGGGTTCGCCGCGGATGATGTAGGTCTCGAAGCGTTGGGCGTTGTCGATGTCCAGGACCCAGACCGATTCGTTGGGCCGCATCCCCGCCGCGGCGAGGAGTTCCGCGTCGATGGTGACCGACCCGACGTAGTCGGGGTCGCAGCGCGTGACGGTCGCGCGGTGGAGCTTGCTGGTCATCATCTTGCGGAGCATGGCGGGGCTCGCGGGGTGGGGGGCGGTCAGGCGGGGCTGGCTGAATCCGCAGCCGACCCGTCGCCGAACACCCTATTGTAGGACGATCCGGCCCGCCAGTCGATCCCTGTGTCGCCTGGTTGTATGCACGCCCAACTGCCCGTTATCGCCGCCTCACATGCCCGACCCAAGCGAATCCCGGCTATTGCTGATCCTCGGCAGCCACCTGTTCGCCCCGGCCCTTGCCCGGGAGGCTGGCGCTGACCGCGTGTTCATGGCCGAGGATGAAGGGCTGTGCACCTACGCCCGGCACCACAAGCTGAAGTTGGTCCTCTTCCTCGCCGCGATGCGCAGCCACGCCGACGCCCTCCGCAATGCGGGTTTCACCGTCCATTACGACACGTTGGACACCCAGCCCGCCGGTGCCCAGGCCCCCAGCTACGAGCAGAAGCTGGCCGACTACTTGGACGCGCACCCCGGCGTCGAGACGCTCGTCCACTACGAAGTCGAGGACAAGTTCTTCGAGCACCGGCTAGCGACCTTCGCGGGTAAACGTGGGCTGGCGCGAGAGATCCTGCCCAGCCCGCTGTTCCTCACGCCGCGCGGCGAGTTTGCCGACTACCTCGACGAGACCGACGGCAAGCCGTTCATGGCCCGGTTCTACCAACGCCAGCGACGCCGACTAGGCATCCTGCTTGACGCCGAGGGCGGCCCCGTCGGCGGGCAGTGGAGCTACGACGCCGACAACCGCGAGAAGCTGCCGGGCAGCGTCCAACTCCCCGACCTGCCCGAGCCGAGCACGACCGACCATGTCCGCGACGTCGTCGAACTGGTCAACGAACGCTTCCCCGACCACCCCGGGTCGATCGAACACCTGTCCAACGTCTGGTTCCCCACGACACGCAGCCAGGCGCTCGCCTGGCTGCGCCGGTTCTTGGACGAACGCTTCGCACAGTTCGGGCCGTATGAAGATGCGCTCAGCGCGCGGGGCGACTTCCTGTTCCACAGCGCCCTGACGCCGGTGCTCAACCTCGGGCTCATCACCCCGCGCGAAGTCATCGACCGCGCGCTCGAGCACGCCGACCAGCACGGCACGCCGATCAACAGCGTCGAGGGGTTCGTCCGCCAGGTCATCGGCTGGCGCGAGTTTGTCCGCGGCATCTACCAGCACTACTCCGAAAAGCAAGAGCAAGCCAACAGCTTCAACCACCACCGCAGGCTCACCGCCAAGTGGTGGACGGGCGACACCGGGCTCCCGCCGCTGGACGACGCGATCAAGAAGGCCCTCCGCCTGGGCTGGACCCACCACATCGAGCGGCTCATGGTCCTGTGCAACTTCATGAACCTCTGCGAGGTCGAGCCGCGCGAAGTTCACGACTGGTTCATGGCCATGTTCATCGACGCGTCCGACTGGGTCATGGGCCCCAACGTCTACGGCATGGGGCTGCGGTCCGACGGCGGGGTCTTCTCGACCAAGCCCTACATCTGCGGCAGCAACTACCTCCGCAAGATGGGGGACTACGGCAAGGGCGACTGGTGCGATGTCGCCGACGGGCTGTATTGGCGTTTTGTCGACAAGCACCGCTCGTTCTTCGAGGGCAACCCTCGCCTGTCGATGATGCCGCGGTCGCTGGACAAGCTCAAGCCCGGGCGTAAAGAAAAGATCTTCAACCTGGCCGAGTCATTCATCCAGGACGTGACGGGGTCGCCATGAGCAAGCTGGTTTTAGTCACGGGCGCGACGGGATACGTGGGCGGCCGCCTGGTGCCGCGGCTGCTGGAGCGGGGCTACCGTGTGCGCGTGCTGGTGCGGGACCGGGAGCGGGCGTTGGGCCGCGACTGGGCCGGCGCGGTCGAGTTGGTCGAGGGCGACCTGCTGGACCCGGCGACGCTGGGCCCGGCGGTCGCGGGGGTGGAGGTGGCGTACTACTTGGTGCACGCGATGGGCGCGAAGGGCGACTTCGCCGAGCGCGACCGCCGCGCGGCGGCGAACTTCGGCCAGGCGGCGCGGGACGCCGGTGTGTCGCACACGATCTATCTCGGCGGGCTGATGCCCGATGGCGGCGACGCCTCGCCCCACCTCGCCAGCCGGGCGGAGGTCGGTCGGGTCTTGGCCGAGCACGTGCCCGTGACCGAGTTCCGCGCCGGGCCGGTGATCGGCTCGGGCTCGGCGTCGTTTGAGATGGTCCGCTACCTGACCGAACGCCTGCCCGCGATGGTCGCGCCCAAGTGGATCCGCAACACGGTCCAGCCCATCGCCGTGCGCGACATCCTCGCGTACCTGCTCGCCGCGGCCGAGCGCGGGCCGCTGGGCATCGTCGATGTCGGCGGGGACCGGCTGACGTTCAAGCAGATGATGCTGCGTTACGCTGAGGCACGCGGGCTGCGTCGGCTGATCTTGCCGGTGCCGGTGCTCGCGCCCAAGCTCGCGGCGCGGTGGGTCGGCTTTGTGACGCCGATCAGCAACAAGCTGGCCGTGCCCCTGGTCGAGGGCGTGGTCCAGCCGCTGCTCGCCGACACCGAGAAGGCCCGCGCCGAGTTCCCCGACATCGAGCCGATCGACTACGCCAAGGCGGTCGGGCTCGCGCTGGAGAAGACCGGCCGGGGCGAGGTCGAGACGCGCTGGTCCGGGGCGCTGGGCACCGGCGAGATGTTCCGCGTCGAAGACCGAGGCGGGACGGTGCGCGAGTTCCGCCGGGTCCGCGCCGACTGCTCCGCCGAAGCGCTCTACCGCGCGTTCACCTCGCTGGGCGGCCGGCGGGGCTACCTGACGTGCGACTGGGCGTGGAGGCTGCGCGGCGCGATGGACCAGCTCATCGGCGGCCCGGGGCTTCGGCGCGGGCGGCGCGACCCCGACACGCTGTTGGTCGGCGAGGCCATGGACTTCTGGCGCGTCGAGGACGTCCGGCCCGGCCGATCGCTCCGCCTCCACGCGGAGATGCGGCTGCCCGGGCAGGCCTGGCTCCAGTGGGAAGCCGTGCACGATGGCGACGTGACCTACCTCGAACAGACCGCCGCCTTCCGCCCGCGCGGGCTCCCGGGGCTGCTGTACTGGTGGTCGCTGTACCCGATGCACCTGCTGATGTTCACGCGCATGGCGAAGAAGATTGCGCAGCGCGGCAGAGCTTTGGAGCTGCCCGATGCCCAATAAAACCCAGCAGCACCTGCCGAGCAAACGCTGCCCGGTCTGCGACCGCGACTTCACCTGGCGCAAGAAGTGGGAACGCGATTGGGAGCGCGTCAAGTACTGCTCCAAGGCCTGCGCAAAACGGGGTGCCAAAGACGCGCCACGTAAGGTCTAGGTTGTGTCCTACGGCTCCTCATTGACCTGTATGGTGGCCGGGGTCAGGCGCAGCCTGCCCCCGGAACCGGGGGGGAAGTCAATCCGGGGGTTCGCTGCGCTCAACCCCGGCCACCATGTGAGCCGTCAGACACAACCTAGCAGCAACCTCAGGGCGATAGCCTTTTCACGCCCCATGTCCCGTCGGCTTGTTTCGCGTACACCAGCCGGTCGTGGAGGCGGGAGGGCTGGCCTTGCCAGAACTCGATGGATTCAGGCGTGACGCGGTAGCCGCCCCAGTTGTCGCTGAGGGGGATGTCGTCCACGTCGGCGTAGCGCTGGGCGGCCTCGGTGTAGGCGGTTTCGAGCGTCGCGCGGTCGGGGAGTTCGCTGGATTGTGCGGAGGCGATCGCGCCGAGCTGGCTGCCGCGCGGGCGGGTGGACCAGTACTGCTGGGCCTCGTCGCGGTCGACCTTCGTGACTGTGCCACGAATACGGACCTGCCGGAACAGTACGTCCCAGTAGAACACCAGCGCGACCTCGTCGTGCTCGGCCATCTGCCGGGCCTTGGCGCTGTCGTAGTTGGTGTAGAACGTGAAGCCGCGTTCGTCGACATCCTTGAGCAGCACGATGCGCGCGTCGGGGTGGCCGTTGGCGTCGATCGTTGCGAGGGTCATCGCGTTGGGCTCTTTGATGTCGGCGTTGCGTGCGTCGGCGAACCAGGTGTGGAACTGCGTGACGGGGTCGGCCGCGAGGTCGGCCCGGTTGAGCCGGGGGGCGTCGTCGTACGATTGGCGGAGGTCGGAGATGGACATGGCGGTCGGTCGCGGTGTTGGGCGTGGGGTCGGGGGGTTGGCTGTTCAGCATAGTATGCAAGCCACCGCCCCGCGCCGGCGCGGTTAGCACACATGCGAGAAGGGGCAGGCGGTTTAGCCGGCGGCCTACGGACGCCGGTCTCGCTCTAGCGTCACCCGATGCCCGGCCGGCGTCCGTAGGCCGCCGGCTGCCTGACGCCTGGCTTTGACTCCAAGGGCCGCGATAAAAAAGGCGGGCTTCGGGTACGCTATGCGCTGATCGAATCATGGCGTTATCACGGACCCAATCAACTCGGGGGCAGAAGCCAAAGGCGCTGAGCGAGCGCGCGACGGGCAAGCGCTCGGGCGGGTGCGGGGTGGTGGTGTTTGGGCTGGTGTTCTTCCTGGTCGGGCTGGGCACGCTCATCTGGATGACGGTGATCCCGCTGTCGAAGGTCGTGGAAGCCCGCGGTTGGCAGCCCGTGCCCTGCACGGTGGTGTCGTCGCAGGTCGCGACCCGTACCGACTCTGATGGCGACAAGACCTACGCCATCGAGCTCCGCTACCGCTACGAATTCAACGGCCAGTCCTACACGTCCGACCGGCGGTCGTTCGGGATCAGCGGGTCGTCGTCGGGCTACAAGGGCAAGAAGCGGTTTGTCGATGCGCACCCGCCGGGGCACGCGATGACGTGTTATGTCGACCCGGCCGACCCGCGCGATGCGGTGCTGGATAAGGGGCTGGGTCTGTCGTTTTTGTGGGCGCTGTTCCCCCTGCCGTTCCTGGCGGCGGGGTTCTTCATCATGCGGTCGGGGATGAAGCAGACACGCGGCGACGGGAAGGGCGCGGACTGGCGGCCCGACGAGCTGCGCGATGAGGAGCATGGCGTCTTGCCCGTGGCGGGGGCGCATGACGCCGAGCCGGTCGTGCTTCGGCCGCGGGGCCAGCGGCTGGGCGGGGCGGTGGGGCTGTTGCTGTTCGGTCTGATCTGGAACGGCATCATCACCATCCCGATCACGCAGGTCGTCGGGAGTTGGCGGTCGGGCGACCCGGACATCTGCCTGTCGCTGTTCATGATCCCGTTTGTCGCGGTGGGTGTTGGGGTGATGGTGATGTGGGTTCGGCAGTTGATGCTGGTGTTCGCGCCGGTGATCGAGTTGGAGCTGAGCCGGGCGGTCGTGCAGGTGGGCGAGACGGTTGAAATCAAGTGGCGGGTGCGCGGTCGGCTGTGGCGTCTGACGGCGATGACGATTGTGCTGGTCGGCGAAGAGAAGGCGACCTACCGGCGGGGGACGGATACGGTGACGGATACACACGCTTTTTTTGAGAAGACCTTGGCCGGGGAAGACGGCAGCGGGCAGAGTTTCCAGACCTTGCCTGCGGTGCCCGAGCGGGGCAGCGTCGCGGTGACGATCCCCGCGGACACGATGCACAGCTTCGACGCGCCCAACAACAAGGTCGCCTGGACGTTGAAGGTGAATGGCGAGGTCCACCGCTGGCCCGACCCGAAGGACGAATACGAGCTCACCATCCTGCCCCAGGCGGTTGACTCGGACGGATAACACAACCATGCCCGACACGGCCGACAACCTGACACTGGCACTGGACCGCACCGACGGCGGGTATCGTCCGGGCGAGGCGATCACGGGGCTGATGCGTTGGTCGTTGAGGCAGCCGCCCGAGCGGATCGACGTGCGGCTTTTCTGGTGGACTTCGGGCAAGGGGTCGTCGGACTCGGGGCTGGCGGGCGAATTGACGTTTGAGGGGTTGGCTGCGCAGGGCGAGCAGGCGATTGTGTTCGACACGCCGGCGGGGCCTTACAGTTTTTCGGGCAAGCTGGTGACGATCCAGTGGGCGGTCGAGGCGGTTGCCCGGCCGGGCAAGGAAGTCGCGCGGGCGGCGGTGGTGTTGTCGGCGACGGGGTCGGAGGTGACGGTTTGATGCAGCAGGTGGGGAGTCTGTTGAGTTCGACAGGTGGGGCGCAGCGCGTGGGCCAGGACGAGGTCGGTGTGCCAGCGTCGGCGACACGGCCTTGCGACAACCCGTTCCGGGCGCAGCGGCTCGATGCGCTGCGCTATGTTGAGGATGGCGTGGTGTTGGACGAGGTGATCGCGAAGCTACGGCGCAAGGGCTACCGCGGAGCGCTGGTCGGGCCGCACGGCACAGGCAAGACGACACTGCTGCGGGAGGTCGGCGACCGGCTGATCGGGGACGGGCTGTCGCCGATGCCGCTGTTCATGAACAGCGAAGACCGGGGCAGGCTGCCGCGTCATTGGCGCAGTGCGGTCCGGATGGCGGGGCACGGCGACGCGTTGTTGCTGGACGGCTACGACCTGCTGCCGCGCTGGGCCCGGGTGTGGGTGCTCCACGCGTCACGCGGCGCGAGCGCGGTGGTGGTGACGAGCCATCGGCGCAGCGTGTTGAAGACCGTGGCCAAGACCGCGAGCAGCCCGGCCATGCTCCGACGGCTGGTGGCGGAGTTGACGGATGAATACGCGGCCGGGTCGGTCGACTGCGAAGCGCTCTGGCAGCAGCACCACGGCAACCTGCGCGACGCGCTGCGTGAGCTGTACGACCGGCAGTAGTGCGGGTGCGTTTTATCCGCATCATGCTTATTCGCATCCCAGAAAGAACGCGCGCCCGGGTGCCACACAACTGGCCTGTTCGCAGGCCTGCTGTGTGCCGGGACACCAACGATCTGGTACCGCCGCACACAGCAGCCCTGCGGGCAGTTGTGTGGCACCCAAGCGTGAAACGCGCGGGAACCGACTGGGATGCGTCTTACTCCACGCGGATCAGGGTGCTTTCGATCGTGATATCGAGGGCGGGGATGGTCTTGCGCCCCGCGACCGCGAGGCCGACGCTGGCGTCGTAGGTGGTGTTGGCGGTGTAGCTGTTGCCCGGGCCTTGCTCGGTGATTTCGACGAGTGTGACGCCTTCGACTTGGTAGACATCGGTGACGACGATGCGGTAGCCGATGGCGGGGTCTTCGTCGAGGCGCTGGCCCGATTCGAGTTGGCTCAGGACCTCGGGCGCGATGTAGAGGCCGAGGCGTTGGTGGGTGGAGATCATCTGCGGGACGGGGGTGGGGTCGGGGTCGGTGGTCGGCGGTGCGCCGCGGGGGACATGACGGCGGGCGGTGACGGCGACCTGCATGAGGTGCTCGGTGGTCTGCCCGATCTCGAAGGTGATGTCGGAGCCGACGCGCTGCTCGGGGAGCGGGGGCTGGGCGTGCTTGATGACGACGGACTCGTAGACCAGGCGGTCGAGTGCGCGGACGCGGTCGGTGAGGGTGCTTCCCTGCCAGGGGAGCTGGGCGACGCGGTAGCCGTCGAAGCGGGACCAGACGATGGCTTTGCCTTCTGCGTCGTCGAGCGTCTCGCTCTGGTAGAGGAGGAGGCCGGTGCGTTGGTCGTAGACGCGGCGGACGGTGACTTCGCCGTTGCGTTCGGTCTTGAGGAAGTGGATGGCGTCGTAGGTGTCGCCCTCGAGCTCGTAAGGGCCCAGCTCGATGCGCGGGTTGGCGTCGGGGGCGGTGGTGACGGGGACGTTGGTGCGTTCTGACTCGGGGACCCAGAGCTGGCCGCCGCTGGCGGCGTCGAAGAGCTTGAGCTGGACGTCGGTGAGCTGGGGATGGGTCTGGCCGATGGGGATCTGGTAGTAGCGGACCTCCATGAGGACGCCTTCGGGGGTGACGGCGACGACATCGAACTGCTGGTAGCCGGACCCGCCGACGGGGATGCGTGGGTTTTCGGGGTCGTTTTCTTTGAGTGTGGTGCCGGTCTCGCCGTAGAGCGTGATGCGGACGCCGGGGACGACCCAGTCGGGCGCGGCGTCCTGGGGCTGGGCTTGGGGCGGGGTGTTGCCTGGGGCTTGGCCGGGCTGGTTCCACCCGCCGGGCGCTGCGGGCTGTCGCGGGTCGTTGTCGCCCAGCGCGGTGGGTGCGAGGAGCATCGCGGCGAGGAGGGCGAGCAGGGGCTTGCGTGTTGTGCGGCGTCGTGGCATGGCGGTTTTGAGTGGGTGTATGGGTGATGGCGTGCGCGGGTCGGTCTTACTCCACGGCATCGAGCTGCGATTCGATGCGCTGGCTCATCGCGGGCTGGGTCCATTCGCTGGCGACCTGGAGCCCGACGCTGGCGTCGTACGTCGCCTTGTTGTAGTAGCAGTTGCCGCGTCCCTGTTCGGTGATCTCGACGAGGGTGACGCCCTGGACCTGGTAGACATCGGTGACGACGATGCGGTAGCCGATGGCGGGGTCTTCGTCGAGGACCTGGCCGTTTTCGAGCCGGCTCAGCACGTCGGGGTGGATGTAGAGCCCGAGGCGTTGGCCGGGCGCGACCAGATCGCGTTTCTCGTTGGTCTGGTCCGGGCCCTGGGGCATGTCGAGCTCGAAGGCGATGTTCACGCCGATGAGGTGCGGGGTCACGGCCTGGAAGGCGATCTCGGCCTCGAACCCGTAGCGGAGGTCGGGCATATTGAGGTCGGGCGCGGGGGGCATAACGGAGACCAGCTCGCCGCGGTAGGTCAGCTTGGTGAGCCCCTGGATCTGCTGTGTGAACTCGGTGCCGATCCACGGCAGTTGGGCGACGCGGTAGCCGACGTACTCGGTATAGGCGTGGCTGCGGTTTTGCGTGTCCTCAGTGAGGTCGCTCTGATAGAGCTGGATGCCGGTGCGCTGGTCGTAGACGCGTCGCTGGGTGGTGTTGCCCTGGCGGGTGGTGTAGTAGATGGCGTCGTAGGTGTCGCCGTCGATTTCGTATGGGCCCTTCTCGATTTTTGTGGCGGCGTTTTCGTCGGTGGTGGGCTGCTCGGCGGCGATGTCGGCCGGCCGCATCCAGAGCCCGCCGCCGGTCGCGTGGTCGACGAGCGCGGTGTTGGTGTTGGTGAGCTGGGCCGGGGTGTTGGGTCCGGTCTCCATGTAGATGCGGGACTCGATCACGACGCCGACCTCGGTGACCGCGACGACGTCGTACTGCACAAAGCTCGTACCCGCCGCGCCGGAGACTCGCTCGGGTTTAACTTCGCGGGAGCCCTGCGCAGTCGCGCCGTACTGCGTAAAGCGTGCGCCGGGGACGACCCACTCGGGCGGGCCGGCCTGCTGTGCCTGGTTGTTGCCGCCCTGGCCGGTGCGCTCCAGCGGGTTGGCGCCGTTGTCGGCGTTGGCCTTGGGGGCGAGCAGCAGGGCGATCATCAGCAGCGCGACGGCGAGCAGTGTGCCGTGCATCGAGCCGGGGTCGTCGTGGGTCCGTGGGGGTCGCTGATTCATGGTGCACCTGTGTGGGGTGGGTGGTTTGTTTGAAACGATCATCCCAGAGACGATCGCCCCCGCAAAGGGGTTTCTTCTCACCTTCCTATGCGTGGTGGCGTTGACGAAGGGGCCAGAAATGACAAAAAAACCGAAAAACTCGTTTTCCGGGCGATGCAGGCGTTTTTGGGCAAGCTGTTTAGCCGCCCTACGGACGCCGGTCGGAGGCAGGGTGGGTAGAGCGAGTCCGCGAGCGCAACCCACCGCGATGAAGCAAACCCGTCGGTAGCGCCTGGTGGCTTTCGTTCGAGGACTCACTGCACCCACCCTACGCCAGAGCGACCGGTGCCTCAGGCCGTCGGCTGGCTGGCTCTGATCACCCCAACCCCGCGGCGCGGCGGAGCTTCTTGACCTCGGGCGCAGTGAGAAGGCGCCAGTTGCCGCTCTTGAGGGTCTTGAGCTTGACCGGCCCTAAGGCGACCCGCTTGAGCTTGGTGACCTTGAACCCCAGCCGCGCGAGGATGCGGCGGATCTCGCGGTTCTGGCCCTCGCGCAGCGTGATCGCGAGCATCGTCTTGTCGCCGGCCGACCGGTCGGCCTGGTAGCGCAGGATGCGGACCTGCTCGACAGCGGCCTTCTTCGCGCCCGGTTTGTCGGATCGAGAACCGGTGTTTTGATCCGGGGATTCGCTACGCTCATCGCCCGGCTTGTGCAGGTTCGATTCTTCTGCCTTGGTCTTCGCGACCGACTTGGGGGTCGCGAGGTAGATGCCTTTCTTGAGGCGTTCGAGGTCGTCGAACTCGACCTTCCCCTTGACGGTGACGCGGTACTGCTTGGGCACCTCGAAGCTGGGGTGCGTGAGCCGGTGCGTGAGTTCGCCGTCGTTGGTCAGCAGCATCAGCCCGGTGGAGTCGGCGTCGAGCCGGCCCACGGGGTAGAGGCGCATCTTCGCGGCGAGGCCGGGGTCGATGAGGTCGAGGACGCGCTTTCGGCCGTGGGGGTCGTCGTTGGTGCTGATGACGCCGCGGGGCTTGTTGACCATGAGGTAGGCGAGCGACCCGGGCAGCAGGGTCTGTGCGGTCGAAGCGCGCTGGCGTTTACCCGGCGTGGCCTTCACCTTGCGGGGGCGGGGCAGGGGTTGGCCATCGACCTTGATCGTGTCGGTCGTTGGGTCGACCCAGGCCGGCAGTTCCGCGACGCGTTCGCCGTTGACCGTGACCCGGCCCGCTTCGATGAGTTCCTCGCAGGCGCGCCGCGACGCGAGCCCGGCCTCGGCCATGGCCTTCTGCAGGCGGATGCCGCGCGCGTTGTCGGTGTAGTGGTGGGACATCGGGTTTCGGGTGCCGGGTCTGGGGTCTAGGTATTGTTCCAGGACGAAGTGGCAGTACGCCCTGGCAAGAACGACATTGTACGCGACCCCGAAACCCAAAACCCGAAACCCGGTACCCGATCAATCAAACTCATCGCCCTTGAACATCGAGCCGAGGTAGGCCTGCTTCACGCGCTCGTTGTTGATGATCTCTTTGGGTGTGCCCTCGGCGAAGATGCTGCCGTCGGAGACCACATAGACCCGGTCGCACACCGCGAGGATGTGGTGGACGTTGTGGTCGGTGACGAGCATGGAGATCTCGTACTCGTCGCGCAGCCGGCGGATCTCGTCTTGCAACTCTTCGACCGCGACAGGGTCGACACCGGCGAAGGGCTCGTCGAGCAGGATCAGCGTCGGCTCGGTGACGAGCGCCCGCGCGATCTCAAGTTTGCGCCGCTCGCCGCCCGACAGGGTGCGTGCCTGCTGCTTGCGGGTCTTGGTGAGGTCGAACTGGTCCATGAGCTGGGCCGCGCGCATTCTGCGTTCGCGGCGGCGCATCGGGCGGGTCTCGAGGATCGCCATCAGGTTCTGGTAGACCGTGAGACGCTGGAAGACGCTGGGCTCCTGCGCGAGGTAGCCCATGCCGCGCTGGGCCCGCTGGTACATCGCGAGCTTCGAGACGTCCTGGCCGTTGAACACGACCTGGCCTTCGTCGGGCACGACCATGCCCATCGTCATGCGGAAGCTCGTCGTCTTGCCCGCGCCGTTGCGCCCGAGCAGCCCGACGATCTCGCCCTCTTCCACGGCGAACGAGACACGATCCACGACCGTCCGCCCCGCGTACCGTTTGACTAGATTGTTCGACTTAAGGATGTACACGCGGCACAGGATACCGCAGTAGGCGTTTTCCATCCCGCCCGGCCCGAAGATTGTGACCGGTCAACGAGTGGGACAGCCGGCGGCGGACGGACGCCGGTCGCTGGGCGTAGGGTGGGTGCAGTGAGTCCGCGAACGAAACCCACCGCAAGGACGGGTGCCACACAACTGCCCTGCTTGCAGGGCTGCTGTGTGCGGATGCAACCAGATGATTGGAACAGGGCACACAGCAGCCCTTCGGGCAGTTGTGTGGCACCCATCGTTTGTATCCACGGTAAGTATCGCTCGCGGACTCGCTCCACCCACCCTACCTCCGATCGGCGTCCGTCCGCATCAGGCTGTCCTTTCTTGCATTTGATGAAAAGCTTGGGGTGATTTTTGCTCGGCGATACAATCGGTTTGGTAATGCAGGCCCGGGGCATGTCGTCTTTGAACCCCGGGGCCGAGCGAATCTGCCTCGTCTTGCCGCATCTGGGCCTCGTATAAGGAGACCGCCATGTTCAGCCGTTGGAAGCGTTCCCGGGGACTTGCCGTGCTGTTGCTGGCGTTTTCGTTGTTGGTCGCGGGCTGCTCGTCGCAGCGGCACCTGCGCCGTGGCGACGCCGCCGCGGAGGCGGGCGACATGCGGTCGGCGCTGCACTACTACGAGCGTGCCCTGGCGTCGCGGGATTCGCTGGCCGACGACGATGACTTCGTCGCCAAGCTGCGTGTCGCCCAGTCGCGTGTGGCCTATGAAGACGCGTCCGCGCTTCGGCAGCGCGGGCACTTCGAGGCGTCCGCACGCAAGCTGCACGAGTCGCTGGATTACGACCCGAGCTACGGCGCGGCCCAGGAGTTGCTGCGGCAAGTCAACGCAGAGGCGGCGACGCAGCGTTACACCTTGGCGATCGAGTCGGCCGACCGAGGCAACCTCAACGCCGCGAACGAGCACCTGCGCATCGCGCAGGCACACGACGCGATGAACGAAGACGTGGTCGCGGCGATGGCGTCACTCCGGCTCGAAGTCCTGCCGGCCAATACGCTCGGGCTGGCGCAGTTCGAGTCCGGCCTCGCGCTCGCCGGGGAACGCCGTTGGGACGCCGCGGCCGGGGTCTATCGCGAATCGATCGGGCTGAACCGCAACATGCTCCCCGCCCGCGCGGCGCTGGCGGAGGCGACGGCTCAACTCGCCGAGTCACGGCGTCTGTCCGATAGCGGGTCGGCCCGCATCCGGGAGTCGCGCATCAGCGCCGCGATCCCGCTGCTCGAAAATGCGTTAGCGGTCTGGCCTTTCAATGAGCCGGCGCAGGCGTCGTTGACACAGGCCCGAACGGTGCTGGCGGAGGCGGACGCGAAGTTCAGCGAGGCCGTGACCGCCGGCGAGGCGTCGGACTGGGACGCCGCAATCGCCGCCGCCGACGCGGGGCTGGTGCTGGATAAGTCGCACGCCCGGCTGCGCGAGCTTCGGCCCCAGCTCTCGGTGCGTGCGGCGACGGACCACACCGAGCGCGGCGCAGCGCACGCGGACGCCGGCGAACTGGAAGCGGCGCGCGATGCGTACCTGCGGGCGCTTTCGTACAAGCACCCGCACCGCCCGGCCCAGCGCGGCCTGGCGTCGGTCTACCACACCTGGGGCCAGGCCCACGAGCGGGCCGGCCGCGTGGGCGCAGCGCTTTTGCACTACAACCGTGGCCAACAGTACATGGCGACCCGTGAGATCGCCGAGGGCCGGTCGCGCAGCTTCGCGGGGATCTACAACGGGCTCGGTATGACACTCGCGGTGGCGGTGGATGACACGCCGCGCGGTCTTGCGGTGTCGGGCGATCGGATGGGCCGGGCGCTGGCGCAGCGTGCCGAGCGTGCCGCGCCGGTGGGGTTGTCGCTCGTCAACGAGCAGCCGCGGTTTGTGATCGAGACCGAGGTAGCCGAGGCCCGCATCACTCAGCAGTGCGTCAGCAGCCGGACCCGGACACACACCTACTGCATCGATGAGCCCCGGACCAACCCCGAGTACACCCGGCTGGTCGACTGCCTTCACCAGTATCAGAACGAACTCGACCGCCTCGAACGCGACTACCATCGCCAGGTCTGCCACGACCATGGCCACCACCACGACGCGGCCTGCCACGTGTGCAGCAGCCTCAGCCGCATCGCCCGCCGCATCGAGGACAAGCAGCGGCAGATCAGCCGGACCACGCGCCAGCTACGCAACACGCCGGCGACCATCATGGTCCCGATCGAGCACCACTACCGCTACACCGTCGAAACCCACGCGAAGACCGGGTCGCTCACCATCGAGTCGCGCCTCATGGATACCGCGACGGGCGAGGTGGTCGAGACCTTCACCGACGAGGCCAGCTTCGAGGATACCGACACGACCATCCCTAATGCCCGGCCCGAGATCGGACTGCGGCGTGACGGGCTGTCGCTGCCCGACGACAGCACGGTCGCGGGCTCGCTGGCGCACGACGCGGCGCAGCGTGTCACGCGACGCGCGATCGAGGCGGCCGTGATGTACGAGCTGGACCGTGTCCGCGCAGTCGGTGCCCAGCAGCTTGAAGACGGCGAGCTTGAGGCGGCGCTAGAGACCGAGGTCGCCGCGGCCGTGCTGCTGGGGATGGTCGATGACGGGGCATCCGCGAATGTGCTGCGTCGGCTGGGCGAGGCGAACGTGGAGTAGGCGGAGTACTTTGGTACGAGGCGGGGTGCCACACAACTGCCCGAAGGGCTGCTGTGTGTGATTGAACGCAGATCGTTACGTCCCACACACAGCAGCCCTGCGGACAGGGCAGTTGTGTGGCACCCGGATTTGCATCCCGACCCTTGTTCCAAGGGTTAGACCTACCTGTCTCTCGCCGCGATTCTTCTTGGTTGGCGGGGTGATGCCCGATATGCTGGTGGATCGGGATCGCTGTTTTTCCCTGCCTATAGGAGTTTGCTGATGCTGAAGTCCTCGCGTTTGACGAAGGGGCCGCGCGGTGTGGGTGCGATCCGTAGGGCGGTGTTTTGTGGGGTGTTGATTGCAGCGGTGCCGTCGGGGCTGGGGGTCGGCAGTGCTTTTGCGCAGGGTATGGCCCAGGCGTCGGCCCAGGACCGGCGCGATGCGTCGCATGCCTACGAGACCGGCCTGCTGCTGCACCGCGAGGGCGAGTTCGAGGCGGCGGTCGAACTGTTCTACGAAGCGATCGGCCATGACCCGGCGCTGCAACGCGCGTACGCCGCGCTAACCGATGCACAGATGAGCGCCGCGCGGAATCGTCTGCTGCTCGCGATCCGTGCGGCAGACGAAGGCGACCTGGTGGCCGCGCGTCGGCACGCGGAGCGGGCGTTGGCATTCGACGGCGATAGCCCGGACATCCGCGCCGCCGCGCAGTCGTTCGAGCCGATCGAAGAAGTCCTCTCGACGTCTCAGCAGCAGGCCTACGCCCAGGCCAAGGCGCTGGCGGATGACCGAAGCTGGCGGCTGGCACGCGAGCGTTTCGAGGCGCTGATCGAGTCGGCGCCGCTCTACCTCCCGGCCCGGGCAGCGCATCAACGCGCAGCGCACTTTGAAAACCGCGCGATCGAGCTAGGCAACCAAGGCGCCGCGCTGATGCAGCAGCATCGGCTGGGCCCGGCGGTGGAGTCGCTCGCGGCGGCGTTGGCGATCTGGCCTTATCACCCCGATGCCAGCGCTTTGGCCGAGCAGGCGCAGGCGAAGTTCGCGGAGGCCGAGGCACTGGCTACCCAGGCGTCTGACGCGCACGCGTCGGGTGAACTCGAACAGGCGCTGGCGTTGGCGCAGTCGGCTGCGACGATCGACCGTTCACATGAAGCCGCACGCAGGGTTGTGCGAGAGGCGCAGCGCGGGCTGGCCGATCGCTGCTGCACACAGGGCGATGCGCATCTCGAGTCCGGCGACTTCGCCGCGGCCCGCGCGATGTATGCCCAGGCGTTTTCGTATGTCGGCCACTACCCCGACGCCCGACGCGGCATGGCGAAGGCCTACCTCGCCCAGGGCGAAGCGCTGCTCCAAGACGGCCGACCCGGCGCGGCGCTGTTGGCGTTCACCGCTGGCCAATCGCATGACCGCGGCGCGGTAGCCGAGGCGATCCGCCAGACTCGGGGTGAGATGCTGTCGGACATGGATGTCACCCTGGCGATCCATGTGCCCGAGCACGCGCCCGCGATCGGCGTCGACTCGGCAGCGCTAGAGGCCGAATTCGACGGGGCGTCGCTGTCGGCGTACATGGCTCGTGCAGATGAAGGCGATGCCCGCTACGCCGTAGAGGTGCGGATCAACGACACCGACGTCGAGCTCCGCCGAACCCGCACGACGCAGTCGGCCTACGGCAACAGCTCGAGCTACGCGGTCAGCCACACCCAGTGGGAAAAACGCGGGACGCTGGACTGCACGATCACCGTGACCGACACCGCCTCGGGCGAAGTCGTCCGCCGATGGAGCGCGAACCGTTGGGTCTCACACACGGACCGCCAGCAGTATGTGGTCGGCTCGACGTGGCAGCGCAGCTACTGGACCCTGCCCAGCGACGACGAGATCGAGGCGCGTTTGGCGCGTGATCTGGTCGGCGAGGTCTGGCCTGACATCCGTGCGGCCGTGACGCTGGCGCGGGCGCGGGCGTTGCGGGATCAGGCCCAGACGCCTCCCCTGGAACAGACGCCCGAGGAGACGCTGGAGTTGCGTGTCGCCGCGACTTTGCTCGCGGGGCAGATCAACGAGCGTGAGGGCGAGGTCGCCATACGCGAGTTGGCACGCGCGTTCGCCGCAGAGTAAGGCGTCGTGTGGCCGTATGGCGCGGTGTCTGCTCTTTGTCGCCTACCGCTTTTGTTTCGGTATGATGGTGGCACATGCAGGCACTGTATCTATGGCTCTGGCGCCTGATTCCGGGCAACCCGCAAGTCGTGCGGATCGTCAACGGCGGTAGCCGACGGACACAGCACGCCTTTGTGCGTATGGGCTACCTCGGCGCGCTCATCGCGCTGGTCACGATCGGCATGCTCTCGGCCGGGAGTATGGGCGGGGCCGTCGACCTCAACGACCTCGCCAAGGCTGGCTCGCAGGTCTTCCGTGTCATCGCCTACGGCCAGGTCATCCTCGTCTGCCTGCTCGCGCCGATCTTCATGGCCGGGGCGATCGCTTCCGAGCAGTCGGGCAAGACCTACAACATTCTGCTCACCACGCCGCTGTCGAACCTGCAGATCGTGCTGGGCTCGCTGTTTGGTCGGCTTTTCTTTGTGCTCACGATCCTGCTCAGCGGGCTGCCGCTGTTCGCGGTGATGCTTGTGTTTGGCGGCGTGCCGGTCAGCAGTGTTTTCGCGGCGTTCGCCGTCGCGGGGATGACGGCCCTGTTTGTCGGCGCGGTCGCGGTAGTGCTGTCTGTGATGCGTGCCGGCGGACGCAAGGCCGTGTTCGTGTTTGTGATCTCGATCGCCGCGTACCTCGTCGTGGTGGGCGCGCTCGATATGGTCCTGCTGCGCAACCTCGGCCCGACACAGGGCCACACCACGGTCGTGACCTCGATCCACCCGCTGCTGGTCCTCGAAGCCACCATCAACCGCGCGAACTACGCCACGCCGGGGCCCGAGCAGGCAGCGAAGTACCCCGGCATCGTCGCGTTTTATCTCACCAGGCCGCTCGCCACTTTCAGCATCCTGTCGGTCGCGTTGAGCTTCCTGATGCTGCTGTTCTGTTCGCTCTGGGTCCGACGCATCGGCGCGGGCGACAGCAAGGCGACGATCTGGATTAAGGGCAAGCTCCGCATGGCCGAGCAAGGCGCGGCCCGGACCCGCAGCGCCCGCAAACTCGGCACCGGCAACCCCATCGCCTGGCGCGAGGCCAACACCCGCGGCAAACTCGCCGCCGGCATCATCGCCCGCTACGGCTTCGTCGTCCTCGGGCTCATCGGCCTCGGGCTGCTGATGTTCTACTACCACACCGACCCGTTCTGGCAGGTCGGCCAAGCCAACGCCACGCCCGGCGCACAGGTCGCACGCGGGCCCGCCGAGTGGTTCCACCCCGCGCTGATGACACTCATCATCGCCGAGGTCGCCGTCATCACCCTCGTCGCGATCTACATGTCCGCCGGCAGCGTCTCGAAAGAACGCGAGGACGGCACGCTCGACATCATGCTCACCACGCCGATCACCCCGCGCTACTACGTCTGGGGCAAGCTCCGCGGGCTTGTCCGCTTCCTGAGCGTCATGATCTCGCTGCCGGTCATCACCCTCGCGATCGTCGCCGCCTACACCTTCGTCGGCCAGATGCTCGGCTGGTCCCAGGCCTCGGTCGGCTACAGCCAGATCACCTACGACTACATGGGCAACCCGTTTTCGACGGTCCACCACCTGCCGCTGCTGATCCCCGAAGCGCCCATCCTCATGCTCCTCATGCTCGTGCCCTTTGTCGCGCTGTGCGTCGGGGTCGGGATGTTCTGGTCGCTCAAGGCCAAGGGCGTCCTGGGCGCGGTCGTCCCGTCCGTCGCCATCATCGGCGCGGGGGCGCTCGTCCTCGGACTCTGCGGGCTCTCCGCCTCCGCCAACATCCCGCTCATCGGCCCGGTGCTCAACGCCTTTAGCCCGACGACCAACATCGTCATGATCGTCGACCCCGCCAAATGGGTGCAGCAGTACACCGAGGCCCAGGCCGTCGGCCGGGTGAGCCTGTTCATCGGCGCCGTCGCGGTCTGCGCCGGCTACGCCACGATCGTCTGGGCCATGATCGCCGCCATGGTCCGCGGCTTCGACCACACCGTCCGCAAGCTGTCGGGTGCGAAGTAGGGGGAGTTGCCCACAGATTCCGCAGATGGCACAGATTCAGAAACGAAGTGGCTTGCCGTGATGTCCGCATCGCATCTTCCAACAGGTGTGAGCGGTTAGAAAACAGAAACACGGGTGGTCCCTCCAGCATCCAGAACTCTCTGGGCCCGCTTGCCTTTTCCCAATCTGTGCCATCTGCGGAATCTGTGGGCCAGTTCCGTCCGCCCACTCGCCTATAATGAGTGGTCCACCACAGGAGACCCGCCATGCTTTGGCAGCCCGCGATCCCCGACGAATACACGCAGCTCACCGACGAGCAGCTCGACGCCCGCATCGCCGCGCGTAAAGCCGAACTGGGCGATGACCTCGTTATCCTCGGCCACCACTACCAGCAGGACGACGTGATCGCGTTTGCCGACTTCACGGGCGACTCGTTCAAGCTCTCGCAGCTCGCGGCCGAGCAGGTCAAGAAGAACAACGCGAAGTACGTCATCTTCGCGGGCGTGCACTTCATGGCCGAGACGGCCGACATCCTGACCGACGACGGCGTCGCCGTGCTGCTGCCCGACCTGGGCGCGGGCTGCTCGATGGCGGACATGGCGGACTACGACCAGACGGTGGAGTGCTGGGAACAGCTTGCGGAGGTGTTCGAGAGCGCGGGGCCAAGGGACCTAAGTCCCTTGGCCGGGGCATCCAAGTACCGCGTCATCCCCATCTGCTACATGAACTCGAGCGCCGCGATCAAGGCCTTCTGCGGGATGCACGGCGGCGCGGTGTGCACCTCCTCCAACTGCGACGCGATCTTCGACTGGGCGCTCGCCGGCGGCGACACCCCGCTAGCCGAGGGCGAGCAGGTGAAAATCCTGTTCCTGCCCGACCAGCATCTCGGCCGTAACACCGGCGCGGCTGCGGGTTTCGATCCAGCGACGCAGATGTGCCTGTGGGACCCGAAGAAAGACCTCGGCGGCAACGACGAGCAACAACTGCTCGACAGCACGTTCATTTTATGGAAGGGCCACTGCTCGGTGCACAAGCTGTTCCGCCCCGAGCACGTCGATGAGGCCCGGGCCGAGTGGCCCGACGTGACGGTGATCGCCCACCCCGAGTGCTGCTACGAGCTTTGTCAGAAGGCCGACATGACCGGCAGCACCGAGGGCATCATCCAGGCGATCGAAGGCGCCAAGCCCGGCAGCCGATGGCGCATCGCGACGGAGGTGCACCTGGTCAACCGCCTCGCGAACGCGGCGCAAGCGCGCGGCGTCGATGCGCGTATCCTGTCGCAGTGCCAGTGCCTGTGTACAACGATGTACCGCATCGACCGCCCACACATGCTGTGGGTGATGGACAACCTCGCCGAGGGCAAGGTCGTCAACCAGATCAGCGTCCACCCCGAGGCCCGCAAGCACGCGCTGGTCGCCCTGAACCGCATGCTCGACATCACCGCGAAGGCCAAGGTCAACGCGGTCAAAACCATCGACCGCGAAGCGACGGCATAGAAGCGCGCTGCTTATGATGGGTGCCACATAGCGAAGCTATGTGCCAAGCTGCTCTAAACACTCATCGCTGCCGTCACACAGCTTCGCTGTGTGGCACCCTTGCTTTTGCCTGAAGCAACGACAATAGCCGCGTTGCTACGCAACGCTGGTGCCTTGTAGAGACGCCAAGCACGAGCGAAACGTAGCGTCGCAGCTATTCGTCGTGTTTGACACGAACGCGACGTGCGCTACTCGTCGTCTTCCGCTTCCACGAGATTCTCATCGAAAAACGCGATGAGTTGGGCGATCATCTCGGGGGTGTGGAAGTGTCGGCTGCCGTGGCCGCCGCCTTCGACGATGACGAGTTCGTGTTCGACGCCGGCGTCTTCGAGGGCCTCGGCGAAGTATTCGCTCTGGGCGAGCGGGACGAGCGGGTCGCGGGTGCCGTGGGCGATCATCACCGGCGGGTCTTCGGCGTCGAGGTAGGTCACCGGGTCGGCGGCGTCGGCGAGGTCGGGGCGCTCACGCGGGTCGGCGCCCAACAGCATCGCGATCGGGGAGTGCGCCGCGAGCCCACTTTCCTCGGGGATCTCGGCGCTGAGTGCTTCGAGGTCGGTCGGGCCGAAGAGGTCGTAGACCGCGTGGACCGCGCTGGAGGTTTCGAGGTGTTCGCCGAGTTCGCCTTCGGTGTCGGGGTCGTTGCCGGTCGTGCCTAAGAGCGCCGCGAGGTGCCCGCCAGCGGAAGCGCCGATGACGCCGATGCGGTCGGCGTTGTAGCCGTACTGGTCGGCGCTTGCGCGCAGGAAACGGATCGCGGCCTTGCAGTCGTGGAGCTGTGCGGGGTACTGTGCGACGTTGGAGAAGCGGTAGCTGACGCTGGCGACGGTGTAGCCGTGCTCGGTGAGGAACGTCATCGGGCAGGGCCAGCGGTTGCCCATCATCCACGCCCCGCCGTGAATCCAGACGATGAGCTTGGGCCGATCGGCCTCGGGTGTGTCTTCGTTGATGCCTTGCGGGCGGTAGAGGTCGAGCTTCATCTCCGTGCCGTCGTCGAGTGTGGCGTAGACGATGTGCCGGTCGGTCTGCGGGCGGTCTCGCCGGTTCTGGGCAACGGCTGGCATCGAGCAGGCGAGGGCGAGCAGGACGGCGAGGATCGTGTGTTTCATAGGAGTTCTCGGAGGCGACGTGTCCTTCATGCTACCGGAGCGGGCCGATGAGGTGGCATAAATCCTGGCTGGAGCGATTGGTCGGCGGACCCAAGCGGAGAAGCCATTGAAAAACCGCCGCGCAGACGCACGGCGGTTTTCTCGAGATTTTGTTGTGTCCGATCCCACGGCGTTGCCGGTTGCGATGTTCGCGTCCAAGCCGTGGGCTTGCGGGGGGTTACTTCCACTCGCCGGTGGTGACCATGGTGTAGTACTCGCTGACCTTGGCCCAGTTGATGATGCTGAAGAAGGCGTCGATGTAGTCGGGGCGTCGGTTCTGGTAGTTGAGGTAGTAGGCGTGCTCCCAGACGTCGAGGCCGAGGATGGGCTTGCAGCAGCACCCGCCGTGGCCGCAGCAGCTTGGCATCATGGGGTTGTCCTGGTTGGGGGTGGAGCAGACGCCGAGGGTGCCGTCCTCTTTGACGCCCAGCCAGGCCCAGCCCGAGCCGAAGCGGGTGGCGGCGGCGTCGGCGAACTGTTTCTTGAAGGCGTCCATGCCGCCCAGGTCCTTGTCGATGGCCGCGGCGAGCTCGGCCGAGGGCTCGCCGCCCTGGCCTGCTGGGGCGAGGATCGACCAGAAGAGCTGGTGGTTGGCGTGGCCCCCGCCGTTGTTGCGGACGGCGCCGCGCTTGTCCTCGGGGATCTTGTCCAGGTTCGCGCACAGCTCCCAGACGCATTCCGGGGCTTCGAGGCCTTCCATCGCCGCGTTCAGCTTCGCGACGTAGCCGGCGTGGTGCTTGCCGTGGTGGATCTCCATCGTCTTGGCGTCGATCGCCGGCTCGAGTGCATCTTTTGCGTAGGGCAGGTCGGGGAGGCTGTAAGCCATGGTCGGCTCCTTGTAAGGCGTTAGGGGGGAATGAGTTAGCCAGATTTATGGGCGACCTTGGTGGGTGCCTCTGGCTTGGCGTTAGCCGAGTGTAGGCCTGCCTCCGTTGTGGGTCAATCGCGGTTTTTGAAGCAGTGAAGGCTGAATTTTAGGGTGAAAACCTTACGCAAAGGCGGCTGAGTTGCATGAGAGGCGTGTTTTCAGGCGCAGGCCTTATTTCGAGCAATTCTAAACAAAGCTGAAACTTAATCTCGGATTCGAGCGTTAATAAGGGTAGTAAGGAATGGTGAGCCGCTGGGTTGTTTGGCGGATCACCGCCGGGGGGGTGTTCAGGGGATTTTCAGAAAGGATGTTTCACCATGAAGAATCGCACACGCAAAAACTCGCCGCTGGCCCGTGTGGCAGCGCGTAAGGGTTTGGCGATCGCCGACGCGCGACGGCAGTTGTCGCCGCAGGACGCGGCCGACCTGAAGCGCGTGCTTGAAGAGAAGTACGAGTACACCGCGGCCGAGGTCTTTGCCTTGCCCGAGAAGCAGGCGATGAAGGAAGTGTTTGACGATGCCCCGGAGGTCCCGGTGCCGGATGTGTCCTGGTACCACCCGGTGATGGACGCGGGTAAGAAGCCAGCCGCCACGCCACGCAAGATGGGCAGCGTCGTGCTCACCGCGGAGCAGGAACGCACGCTTTTCGTGCAGTACAACTACTGTCGTTTCCGCGTCTGCGCGATCCGTGATGAGCTCAAGGACATGTCGGCGATCGACCTCGACATGGCCGAGCAACTGCTGCACTGGTACCACCGGGCCGAGGCCTACCGCGACCAGATCGCGCAGACCAACCTGGCGCTGGTGCTTGCGATGGCGAAGCGTACACGCATGAGCGACCTCGACTTCGGCGATATGGTCAGCGAGGGGAACATGGCGCTGCTACGCGCGATCGACAAGTTCGACGCCGGCCGTGGCTTCAAGTTCTCGACCTACGGCTGCCGGGCGATCCTCAAGGCGTTTAGCCGTGCGGGGATGAAGCTGAGCAAGTACCGCTCGGTGTTCCCGGCCGCGTACGACCCGGAGTTCGAGAAGTCGAACTATCAGGAGCTCAAAAACGCCGAGCACGAAGAGGACTGTGCCGACGAGGTTAAGCGGATCGTCGAAACCAACCAGGCCGACCTCTCCGAGATCGAGCAGCGGGTGATCCGCCACCGCTTCAACCTGATCGCGCCGGACATCAAGGACGACCCGCCCGCGCCCGTGCTGCGGACCGATGGCAAGCCGCTCACGCTGCAGCAGGTCGGCCAGATCATCGGCGTGACCAAGGAGCGTGTCCGGCAGATCCAGAAACGCGCGATGGAAAAGATCCGCGGGCAGCTCGAGACGCAATACCTAGCGTGATCGAAAGAACCATCACCCAACGTCGTCTTCTGCAACTGCACGGGACGTGACGGGTAGGGATAGAAAACAGAGTCCTCCTAAGACAGGCTGCACCTGGCTCGTCGGGTGCGGTTTGTTTTTTTCCGACAGCGGTTGCGCGGTGTGGCCGCGTACTCGGCCAAGCCGTGGGCGGTGCTGGCCCGAAGGTTTC
>JBCCWH010000006.1:0-69197 GCA_039193915.1 Planctomycetota bacterium | reverse complement strand
CGATCTGCCCACCGGCGGGGCCTCGGGCTTCCTGCACATCGGCTCGTCGCTCTACGGCAGCGGCAGCTTCGACGGCATGCTCGACGAGCTGACGATCTACAACGACGTCCTCCTCCCCGGGCAGGTCTTTGTCGGCTTAGAAGCGGGCGACATGAACGGGGATACCCAGATCGACCTTGACGACTTCAACATCCTCCTGGCCCACTTCGGCGACCAGGTCGGTGAGCACGGCTCGGCCGCGACCCTGGCGATGGGTGACATGGACGTCGATGGCGATGTCGATTTCCTCGACTTCGACCTCTTCGCCGCGGCCTACGCCAGCGCCAACCCCGGCGCCGCGGCGCTGTCGGTCCCGGAGCCGACGTCGCTGGCATTGCTTGGGCTGGGGGGCTTGCTGCTGAGTTGTCGACGACGTTGAGTGTGCACTGAACAAACCCGAGCCCGATCGCGATCCCTCCCACCGGAGCCTCCATGTTTTTCTCCCCACGATTCCAGACCTCATGCCTCCTGGCAGCCGCGATCCTTGCGTCACCTTACGACGCGCTGGCGTGTGACGGCTGTGGCACGCATGTCCACAGTGATCTGGACGGGGTGATGCCGTCGGTGATTTCTGATGCAGGGCAGATGACCGGATTTAACCCGCTGCGAGGTGGGGCAACGAACCCGACTCAGTTTTCGTTTGTCGTCATGGCCGACACCCAGCACGGCCAGGGCCAGGCGGGCATGGACCCGCGTGTCCCGCAACTGGTCAGCGATATCGCGGCGCGCAACCCCTCGTTCACCATCTTCCCCGGTGACCTGGCGGGGATCGGCAGCGCTTCGGTCTGGAACGATTGGCTTGATATGACCGCGTCGCTGGGCGACAACCGCTTCATCGTGCCGGGCAACCACGACTGGCACCCGTTCTGGGGACAGAGCCGGGACGACTGGCAGCGGGCGTTCAGCACGACGACGAACCCGAGCCGCGGCCTGCCCTGGGTGGACCAGCTTGCGGCGGCGGGGCAGGTCGGGCCGACGACGGCGTATGACTTGGCCGACCCGCGCAACCGGCCTGAGAACGGCGCGGCATTCAATGACCGGCGTGGCGTCGACTACTACGTCGACTTCGGCAACACCCGCATCATCTCGATCGCCACCGACGGCGGCACGCCCGGCCAGGAAACCAACGTGGTCCCGCCGGTGAACCTCGAGTGGTTTCAGAGCGTGATGCAGGACCCCACGACCCAGGCGATGGATAACGTCCTGGTATTCACCCACCGCCCGATCACGATCGACGCACTGGGTGGAGATACCGACACGGGCGGCACGGCGGGTGAATGGTGGCAGGCCATCACCGGCCAAGACGGCAACAACGGCGCGGTCGCCGACGCGGTCTTCACCGGACACTGGCACCTGTACCGGCCAAGCCGGCCCGACCCCAACGTCGACACCCAGGAAATCATCGTCGGGACCGGGACCATCAACCAGGAGGGCTACGACTGGATGCGGCACTTCGGCTTTGTCGAGGTGGCGGTCGATGGCGACCGGATGACCGCCCGCTTCTGGGGCGATGGCGATGGCGACGGCCAGTACGACGAAGTCCTCGACCGTTTTGTCATCGACCCCGGCACCGGCCCGCTCCAGCAGGGGCAGCTCACCCGCTACCAGTTCGACGCCGGCAACGAAAACCGCGATACGTCGCTCGATGTCTTGTCTCGGCGATTCAACCTCTCCTTAGAGGGCGGCGCTCAAGTGGTCAACGACGCACAACGCGGGCAGGTGCTCGATGTCGGCGGCGGGGCCTTTGCGGGCACCCACAACATCGGCGACCACAACCTCGCGATCCTCGGCGACCTGACGATCTCCCTCTATGCCAAGGCCGACAACGCCAGCGTCGGCGGCAGTAACGGCGAGAATGTCCTGGTTTCTTACGGGGCCGAAGGCTTCCTCGCAACGATCGGTGCCGGCGACCGCGAGCAGGCCGCCGAGAACCACGCCTACCGCCTTTCGATCGACCCCGACGGCCGGCTCCGGCTTTCCTGGGAGTATCGGCGCGAAGGCGATTGGGACGACGCCTCCCGCCTCCAGTGGGAAGACACCGTCTCGACCGTCGCGGTCTCGGGGCTCGACGAGTGGCACCAGATCCAGGTCGTCCGTGATGCGGACACGAAGACCGTGACCTTCTTCATCGATGGCCAGCAGCTCGGCGATACCGTCGCGTTCGAGCACCTGCCTTCGGGGACCAGTGTCGGGTCGCTCACCCTCGGCTCGACGTTCGGCGGGGACAACGGTTTTGCCGGGCTGATCGACGACGTCCAGATCTTCAACAACGACACCGGCACCGCCGGCCAGCTCGTGGGCGACATGGACTTCGACGGCTTCATCGACCTGGACGACTTCGACACCTTGCTCGCGCATTTCGGCGACACGCTCGATATCTCCGGCGACATGGCCACGTTTGCGTTGGGTGATATGGACTTCGACGGCGATGTGGACTTTGCTGACTTCGATATCTTCGCCACGGCGTACGCCATCACCAACCCCGGCTCCGCGCCGCTTTCTGTCCCAGAGCCCGGGTCGCTCGTGTTGCTCGCCACGGGTGCGCTCCTGCTGAGCCGCCGCCGTCGAAACCCTAACGCGTCTGAATGCTCCATCGCCCGCTAACCACTGATTTCTGTACCACCACGCGGAAGCCTCCGCAGCCTTGTTTGGAAAACCCACATGCGAAACTCTAAAACCACTACGCTTCTCGCCTGCCTCGCGTCTGCGGCGGCATTCACCTCCACGCAGGATGCCCAAGCCGCAAGCGCGATCCACGAGTACCTTTTCAACGGCAACCTCAACGACTCCCTGGCGACAGGCGGGACGCCTTCGCTCACCGCCAACGGCGGGGCGGTCGGCAGCAACGGCTACACCTTCGGCCAGGGCCAGGGGCTCTCCCTCTCCAACTGGGTCCCCGGCGGCACCGACGCGCAGCAGGACTACACGATCGAGTTCTACGTCCGCCTCGACGTTTTTGGAAACGGCGCATACGGCAAGCTCATCGACTTCAAAGACCGTAGCCAAGACCAAGGGCTCTACATCCGCAATGTCAACGGCGGCCACCGGCCCGTCTTGTACGACGTCAACCACGGGAGCCCGCCCTCGGGCGCATTCAGCCAGGGCCAGTTCCACCACGTCGTCCTCAGCCGAGACGAACCCGGCACCGACGACCTGCGTTTCTGGCTTGATGGGGTCGAACAGTGGAACCTGAACGACGGCTTTACCGAGAACGCGGTCTTCTCCGGCTCAGGCAACATCATCCACTTCTTCCAGGACGACAGTGGTGGGGAAAATGTCGCCGGGGCCGTCGACTACATCCGCATCTACGACGGCGGCGCCACCCAGAGCGAAGTCACGGCGATGTACAACGCCCGGCCGACCTACGGCACGGCCGAGCTGGTCGTCAACAAGCGCACGGGCGAGGTCACGATCGCGAGCGACAACCCGTTCGAGGCGGTCAGCATGCGTGGCTACCAGATCACGTCTGCCGCCGGTGTGTTTGATACCTCGACCTGGGAGAGCTTCGACGACACCAACGCCGACGGCGGGACCTGGTCCGAAGCAAACCCCTCGGCTACGCAACTCGCAGAACTCAACCTCACCGACAGCGCGTCGCTAGGCAGCAACGACACCCGCTCGCTCGGCCATACCTATGCCGGCGGCATCAACGGCGCGGAAGACCTCTCCTTCTCCTACCTCGCCCCGGGCCTCAGCACCCCGCAGTCGCTGACCGTCCGCTACATCTCCGATACCGGGATCTCGGGCGACCTCAACGGCGATGGCTTCGTCGGGGTTGAAGACCTCGACATCATCCTCGCCTATTGGGGGCAGAGCGTCGCCACAGGCGCACTGATCCACGGTGACGCGATCGCCGACGGCGTCGTCAACAACGCCGACCTCGCGAATGTCATCAACAACTGGTCCAACGGCACCCCGCCCAGCCCCAACGTCCCCGAGCCCGGGTCGGTGCTGGTGCTGGCGAGCCTGTCGGGACTGCTGATGCGTCGCAGACGCTGATCACGTCGGCAGAAGCGCGTCCCTCTGCGCAATTGTGTTGTGATCCGCGGCCACGATGGCCTGCCGATGCGCCAAGTAGGATACAATCTGCGCGATGGGTCAATGCAGGCCCATCGCGCGATTCTTACCATACATCCACTTGTCAACCCCTGGCATGGCCCCGACTATTCTACGACAGTAAGATCTCCACGATGAAGATTCTTGTTCCCACGAAACGCGTCCCCGACCCCGACCAGCGCGTCAAGCCCACCGCTGACGGCCGGGCGATCGACACCGATGGCGTCAGCTTTGTCCCCAACCCGTTCGACCTGATCGCGATCGAAGAGGCGCTTCGTCTCCGTGAAAACGACGGGTCGATCGAAGTCGTCACGGTCGGCATCGGCGTCGATGACTACGAGAAAGAGCTGCGGACGACTCTCGCGATGGGCGCGGACCGCGCGCTGCTCGTCGAGACCGACGAACTGCTCGACCCGTGGAACGTCGCTTCGGCGCTCCAGGCCGTCATCGAACGCGAGCAGCCCGACCTTGTCCTGATGGGCAAGCAGGCGGTGGACGACGACTCGAACCAGGCCGGGCAGTTCCTCGCCGCGAAGCTGGACTGGCCCCAGGCAACGTTCATCTCGAAGATCGCGATCGCCGACGGCGCCGCGACGATCGACCGTGAAACCGACGCCGGCATCGAGTCCGCCTCCCTCAAGCTCCCGGCCGTGATCACCGTCGATCTCCGCCTCAACGAGCCGCGCTACGCCTCCATGCTCCAGATCATGAAGGCCAAGAAGAAGCCCGTCGAGCGCATCGCTTTGGCCGACCTCGGCGTCACGGCCCAGCCACGCATCGAAATGGTCGGCGTCGAGGTGCTCTCGTCCAAACGCGACTGCCAGATGCTGTCGAGTGTCGATGAACTGATCCAGAAGCTGCGTGACGAAGCGCAGGTGCTTTAGCCTCTACAGACCTCAGGGCCGACCGGCTCAACGCAAAGAAGAGACCCGATGAAAGTCTTGCTGATCGCTGAATACGAAAACGATGCGCTGCGCAGCGCATCCATTGCTGCCGCGGCCATGGCAAAGAGCGTCGCCCAGGCGACCGATGGCACGTGCGAACTGCTGCTGCTTGGCGCCGACGCGTCCGCCGCCACCGCACACGCCGCGCAGTACGCGCCCGTGCACGTCGCTGAGCATGCCGACCTCTCGCCCGCCACGGCGGATCGCCACGCCGCCGTCATCGCCGACCTCGTCCAGTCCCAAGGCTATGACCTCGTCGTCGGCGCCGCCACGACCTACGGCAAAGACACCCTTGGCCGCGCGTCCGGGCTGCTCGGCGGGTACATGGCGAGCGACGTCGTGGGCCACGAGGTGGTCGACGGCGAACTCCTGCTCAAGCGGCCGATGTTCGCGGGATCGGTCAACGCCACGGTCAAGCTCCTGGGTGGTCCCAAAGTCGTGACCGTCCGAAGCTCTGCCTACGACGCGCCCGCACCCAATGACGCCGCTTCGCCCATCTCGGCGCTCGACGTCACCCCGGGCACGGCCCGCCTCGATGTCCAAGGCGTTGCGAGCAAGTCGGGGGGACGCCCCGATGTCACGGAAGCGAGCATCGTCGTCTCCGGCGGCCGCGCGTGGAAGACCAGCGAAGACTTCGAGAACAACGTCGGCAAGCTCGCCGACACCGTCGGTGGGGCGGCGGGCAGCTCCCGCGTCCTCGTCGATGCAGGCATCACGCCCAACGAACTCCAGGTCGGCCAGACCGGCAAGATCGTGGCCCCGGACCTCTACCTCGCGCTTGGCATCTCCGGCGCTGTCCAGCACCTCGCGGGTATGAAGAACTCCAAGGTCATCGCCGCGATCAACAGCGACAAAGACGCACCGATCTTCCTGGTCTCCGACTACGGACTCGTCGGCGACGTCTACGAACTCACCCCGCAGATCATCGAGAAACTCGCGGGGACCTGCGCAAGCGCCTGACCCGCCTCGCCTGTTTCGCCAACCGCTTCACCACGCCCACCTCCTATGCGCGAAACGATCCCGCTGCTTGCGAACTCTGAACTCTCGCGCGAAATCTTCGGCAACATCTCGCTCGCTTCCAAGATCGCGTTCTACGTCTTCTCGGTCGCCGCGATGGCCATCTTCTGCTACGGCATCTACCGCCGGTGGCGCATGTGGCGCATCGGCCGGCCCGGCCACATCAAATTCGCCCCCGCCGCCGCGCTCAAGCAGTTTGTTCAGCGGGCCCTCACCCAACGCGCGCTACGCAAACAGAACGCACGCAAGCGGACGGCCGCGACAATCGCCCACGCCTTGCTGTTCTACGGGTTCATCGTCCTCACCATCGGCACCATCCTCGTCGGCATCGAGCACTGGGCCCACGACCTCCTGCCCGGCTACAACGCACGCGAGCCGCTCTTCCACAAGGGCGTCTACTTCGCCATCTTCGAAGTCTTTATGGACACCTTCGGCCTCGCGCTCACCGCGGGGATCGTCTGGTTCATCCTCCGACGCACCAAGGGCAATGCCAGCATCGGGCACACACCCGCCGACTGGCTGATCGTCGGCGCGATCCTGTTCCTCGGCGTCTCGGGCTACGTCATCGAGGGCCTGCGCATCATCCGCGAAGACACCGCGATGCCCGGCTTCTCGTACGTCGGCTATGGCTTTGCCGTTGCCTTCAAGGCGGTCGGGATTGATCAAAGCAATGCTGACACGCCGCACCTGCTGCTGTGGTGGGTCCACGCCATCGTCGCCCTCGGGATGATCGCAGCGATCCCGTACTCCCGGCTGATGCACGTCGTCGCGGGCTCGCTCAGCATCGCGACCCAGCAGAAGCACCTTGGCCAGCTCGGCGCGATCGACCTGGAAGAGGTCGAAGAAACGGGGCGATTCGGTGTCGGCCGGGTGCAGGATTTCACCGACCGCCAGCTCCTGGAGCTCGACGCCTGCGTCTCGTGCGGCCGATGCGAAGACGCCTGCCCGGCGTTCGAGGCGGGCAAACCCCTCTCGCCGCGCGATGTGGTCCAAGACGTCAAGGCCCACCTCAACCACATCGGCCCGATCGTCTTCGCCGCACGCAAGGCCGGCAAGGACGAAGACGAAGCCACGGCGACCGAGCCGAAGCTGCACGGCGACGCGATCTCTGCCGAGACCCTTTGGTCCTGCACCACCTGCAACGCGTGCTACGACGTCTGCCCGCTCGGTGTCAGCCCGGTCAACCTCATCACCGACATGCGGCGGCACCTCATCGGCGAAGGCGAGCTTGCCGGCCCGCCCGCGACCGCGCTGCAAAAAACTCAGCGACAAGGCAACCCCTGGGGCCTGCCCACGGCCGAACGCTTCAACTGGGCGCAAGGCATCGAGGTGCCGACCGTCGAGGACAACCCGGGGTTCGAGGTGCTCTACTGGGTCGGCTGCGCCGCGTCGTATGACCGCCGGGTGCAGAAGGTCGCCAGGGCGGTCGTGCAACTGTTCCAGCACGCCGGCGTCAACTTCGCGGTGCTGGGATCGGAAGAGAACTGCACCGGCGAATCGGCGCGCCGCATGGGCGACGAGTTTGTCTTCATGGAGCTGGCCGAGGGCAACATCGCCACGCTCAACCAGCACAAGGTCAAGACGATCGTCACCCACTGCCCGCACTGCCTCAACACCCTGCGGCAGGACTACCCGCAGTACGGCGGCGACTACGAAGTCATCCACCACAGCACGCTGATCGAACAGCTCATCGAAGACGGCAAGCTCCCGCGCGAGCCCGTCGCCTCAAGCACCGGTGGCGGGGCAGGTGCCGCGGGGAAAGTCACCTACCACGACCCGTGCTACCTCGCACGCGTCGCGCGGGAGACCCAGGCGCCACGCTCACTCGTACAGCTCTCCGTCACGGCCGGCAGCGGCGGCGCTTTCGAAGAAGCCCAGCGCAGCGGCGAGCAGACGTCCTGCTGTGGCGCGGGCGGCGGCCGCATGTGGTTTGACGACGAGCCCGACCAGCGCATCGGCCAAAAACGTATCGATGAACTGCTTGCGACCGGCGCGGACACCGTCGCCGTGGGCTGCCCGTTCTGCCTGACGATGGTCAGCGATGGCGTCAACGCACGCGACCCGAAAGTCCAGGTCAAAGATATCGCCGAGCTCCTCGCCGAGGCGCTGCTCGATGAGTCCGCTCTCGAACCCGACCCCGAACCCAACCACACATAACCCGCCAGGAAGAACCAGCCATGTCAGAAAGCATCCCTAAGCATGCCCGCGTCGTTGTCATCGGAGGCGGTGTTGTCGGCGTCTCGCTCATCTACCACCTGACCAAGATGGGGTGGAAGGACGTCGTCCTCGTCGATAAGAACGAGCTCACCAGCGGTGCCACCTGGCACGCGGCGGGCCTCGTCGGCCAGCTCCGCTCCTCGCGCAACGTCACCCGCATGATCCAGTACTCCGCCTCGCTCTACAAAGAGCTCGAAGCGGAAACCGGGCAGGACACCGGCTGGCAGGGCGTCGGCTCGATCCGCATCGCGTCCTCCGAGCAGCGCATGCAGGAGCTCCGCAAGATCGCCAACGCCGGGCGCAGCTTCGGCCTCGACGTGCACCTGCTCTCGCCCAAGGAAACGCAGGACAAGTTCCCGCTGCTCGACAACCTCGACGGCGTCGTCGGGTCGGCCTACATCGAGACCGACGGCTACTGCGACCCGTCCATGCTCACCCAGTCCCTCGCCCGCGGCGCACGCTCCCGCGGCGCAAACATCATCACCAACAACCGGGTGCTCGGCATCACCGTCGAGAACGGCAGCGCGACCGAAGTCGTCACCGAAAAGGGCACGATCAAGTGCGACATCGTCGTCAACTGTGCCGGCATGTGGGCACGCCAGCTCGGCAAGATGGCGGGCGTCAACGTCCCCGTCGTCCCGCTCGAGCACCAGTACATGGTCTCCGAGAAGGTCGAGGGCATGCCGCCCAAGTTCCCCGTCTCGCGCGACCCCGACAACATGATCTACTACCGGCCCGAGGTCGGTGGGGTCATCATGGGCGGCTTCGAGCCCAACCCTATCCCCTGGTCGATCGAGGGTGTGTCGTGGGACTTCATCAGCCAGCTCCTCGAGCCCAACTACGAGCAGTTCGAGCAGCTCGCCGAACGCGCCATCATGCGGACCAGTAAGCTCGGCGAGGTCGGCGTGCGGCAGCTCATCAACGGGCCCGACGGCTACTCGCCCGACGGCGGGTACGTGCTGGGCCTCGCGCCGGAGCTGCGTAACTTCTACGTCGCCGCGGGTATGAACTGCTACGGCATCGCCGGCGCGGGCGGCGTGGGCAAGATGATGGCCGAGTGGATCATCGAGGGCGAGCCGTCGCTCGACATCTACTCGCTGGACATCCGCCGCTTCTCCAGCTCGCACAACCGCAGCACGAAGTACGTCGCCCAGCGTTCGCTTGAGTACTACCCCAAGCACTACACCATCGCCTGGCCGATGTACCAGACCAAGACCGAGCGCAACCTCCGCCGCAGCCCGCTCTACGAAACGCTCAAGGCCCAGGGCGCCTGCTTCGGCGAGAAGTCTGGCTGGGAGCGTGCCCAGTGGTTCGCGCCCGAAGGCGTCGAGCCCAAGGAAGAGATGACGTTTGGCCGGGGCAACTGGCAGGACCACGTCGCCCGCGAGTGTGCGGCGATGCGTGACAACGTCGCGATCCTCGACCAGTCGTCCTTCGGCAAGATCGAGGTCCGCGGCAAAGACGCGTTCGCCCACCTGCAGCGCCTGTCCACCCGCAACATCGACAAGCCCATCGGCACGCTCAGCTACACCCAGATGTGTAACGACAAGGGCCGCATCGAGACCGACCTCACCATCGCACGCCTCGCCGACGATCACTTCTACATCGTCACCGGCACGGCACTGGTCGGCCACGACCTCGACTACATCCTCAAGAACATCAACGACGGCGACAATGTCGTCGCTTACAACGCCACCTCCTCGCGCGGTGTGCTCAACCTCTGCGGCCCCAACGCACGCAAGGTGCTTGAGAAGGTCGCCGAGGGCGATGTCAGCCACGAGGGCTTCGCCTTCGGCACGTGCAAGACGATCTACATCGGTGCCGCCCCGGTCCTGGCCCTGCGTGTCAGCTACCACGGCGAGCTGGGCTGGGAACTCCACATCCCGACCGAGTACGTCGCCAGCGTCTACGAAACCCTCATGGACGCCGGCAAGGACATGGGCATCACCAACGTCGGCTACCGGGCGCTCGAGTCCTGCCGACTCGAAAAGGGCTACTTCGTCTGGGGCGTCGACATCACCACCGACTACACCCCCTACGACGCCAACCTCGGCTTCAACGTCCACCTCAAGTCTGGCGGCGATTTCCGCGGCCGGGAAGTCCTCGAGAAGATCAAGGCCGAAGGCCCCAAGGAAACCATGTGCATCTTCACGATCGATGAAGAGATCGAGCTGTTCGGCTCCGAGCCGATCGTCCGCGACGGGAAGGTCCTCGGGATCCTTACCAGCGGCGGCTACGGCCACCGCGTCGGCAAGACGGTCGCGATGGGCTATGTCCCGACCGAAGACGCCAAGCACACCGACGGCTACACCATCGCCGCCTTCGGCAAGGAGTACAAGGCCCAACGCCTGGACGCCTGCCCATACGACCCGACACGCTCCAAAATCCTCTGCTAGGGATTTCGGCTAACCACATCGCAACATCCGCGCTACCGCCTACGACGCAGCACGTCGTAGGCGGTAGTCGCGCGCGGGCATCGGGCACTGGTATCGGGTGATACTGCAAGGCCTGCAGCAGCGAACACGCCGCCGGGCGAAGCCGTAGGATGAGGGTCTGTGACTTACACCAATCCAGGAGCACGTCATGATCCTCACCCCCTCTGAGTTGTCCCGCCGACGGTTTCTCCGGACCGCGACCGCGTCTTGCGCCGCGTTGTACGCCCCCGGGGTGTTTGCGGAGCTGTTGACACGGACGCCCGCGCAGACCGAGGGGCCGTTCTATCCCGACCGGATGCCGCTGGATACGGACAACGACCTGCTGATCCTCAACGACAGCATCACCCCGGCCGTGGGCGAGGTGACGCACCTGACGGGGCAGATCCTTGATGCCAACGGCGAGCCGATCCGCAACGCGCTCGTTGAGATCTGGCAGACCGACAACAACGGCATCTACCGCCACACCCAGGACCGCGACCAGGACGAGCGCGACCCGAACTTCCAGTCGTATGGCCGGTTCTCCACCGACCGCGAGGGCAAGTACTACTTCCGCACGATCAAGCCGACGCCGTACCCCGGCCGCACACCGCACATCCACTACAAGATCAGCAAGGGCGAGGACCACCTCCTGACGACGCAGTGCTACGTGCGCGGCCACGAGCTCAACGCACGCGACGGCGTCCTGCGCAGCATCCGCGACGATGCCCAGCGCGAGTCGGTGCTGGTGGACTTCGCCCCGATCGAAGACTCGGACACGGGCGAACTCGCGGCGAACTTTGATGTAGTGGTCGGCTGGACCCCGCCGGATGAGCACGAGCATTAGGGCAGCATGGCCACGGCAACCTAGGGGCGTCGCGATCCACACGAGTTGATGCGATAGGGCGGTCGGGGCTAGAATGCCTGACCCTCCCCCGAACAGGCGATCATTGACTATGGCGACCACCTTCAACTGCACCCTGACCACACCCGAGCAAGAGGTTTTTAGCCGTGAGGTGACGTATGTCGACCTCCCGGCACACGACGGGCAGGTCGGGATCCTCGACAACCACGCGCCGCTGCTGGTGAAGCTCGGCTACGGTGCGCTCCGCCTCAAGGACGAAGCCGGCCAGGAGACGGCGATGTTCGTCGGCGGCGGGTTCGCGCAGGTCAAGGGTGGGGCGGTTGAGGTGCTGACCGACGAGGCCCGTGGGCTTGACGAACTGACCAAGGCCGAGGCCGAGCAGGCGATGGCCGACGCGACGGCGTTGACGACCGCGAGCCCCGCCGAGGCGGCCCGCAAACAGCGCGAAACAGCTCGCGCCCACGCGATGCAGCGGCTGACCTGATCCGTGACCGGCCGATGCGCCGGCCCGGCTTCTACCCCTCGATTCGAATGCAACGCCTGCCGGACGGCGGGTGTTGTTGCTACTAAGATGTGTCCGATAACGGCGTCGAGGTGCCCACCGTGTCGTGGTGCGCCGCGGCTCCGTCTTGCCGTGCCCATGCCATGCGTAACACCCTGCGCGATGTCATCCCGAGCATGTTTCACCGCCGGCTTCTGCTGCTGGCGATGGTCGCAGTCGCGCTGCTGCTCATCCTTGGCGTCGCGACCGCTCGGCTGACGACGGGGCAGTCTTTCGCCGAGGCGCGGTCGACATCCGAGGCGAAGCTTGCGTCGACCCAGCTCATTTCGACCCGGCGCGGCGCGATCCTGGACCGCAACGGGCGGGTGCTGGCCCACGACGAGCCGGGCTGGGAGGTCGCGGTCCACTTCAACGTCATCACGGGCGAATGGGCGGGGCGTCAGGCCATCCGTGACGCGAAGAAGGACCGGCTGCGCTGGGAATCGCTCGGTGATGCGGAACGCGAGCAGTATGTCGGCGAACTGCGTGGCGAGTATGAACGCCAGGTCGAGGAGATGTTCGCCATCCTCGCGGAGGTGTCGGGTGATGGCCGAGACCGAGTACGCGAACGGCGGGACAAGATCATCCACGGCGTCAACACGCTGCAGGACCACCTCTGGCGGATCTGGCAGCGGCAGAAAGAGGCGGAGCGTGGCGAGCCCGTCCCGCTTGAAGAAGTTTCGCAGCCGATCGCCGAGGCGTTTGAGCACCACGTGATCGTAAGCCGGCTCAGCGAGGAACAGCGCCTGACGATCGAGCGTTTCATTGCAGAAGGCCGACAGATCGCCGAGCGTAGCGATGTCAACACACAGCGGGTCTGGCGTGAGGTCGAGCTTCGCCGGCGGACGGTCCGGCAGTACCCGATGGAGTCGATGCTGGTCAAGCTCGACCGTTCGACGCTGCCCAGCCCGCTGGCGAGCAGCGAGCCCATCGAGTTGCGGGTGAGCGGGGTCGGGGTCCACCTCATCGGGCTGATGCGTGAGACGTGGAGTGAGGATGTTGAGGACCGCCCGTTCCGTGACGGCGGCGGTGCGCCCGACCTGCGCGGCTACCGTGTCGGTGACCAGATCGGGCGGTCGGGCATCGAGCTATCGATGGAAGACACCCTGCGTGGCGCACGCGGGCTTCGCCGGGTCCATGTCGATAGCCAGGACGATGAATCGATGCCTGTGGCGGGTCGCGATGTTGTGCTGAGTATCGATATCCTGCTGCAGGCGCACATCCAGGCGATCATGTCGCCCGAGCTTGGGCTGATGCGCACCCAGCCTTGGCACAGTGGCGACGTGCCCGAGCACCTCATCGGCAACCCGCTCAACGGCGCGGCGGTGGTGATCGACATCGCCTCGGGCGACATCCTCGCGGCGGTCACGATGCCCGCCGCCCCGCGCGCCCTGCTCGAGGACGACCCCGCGCTCTTGTGGGAAGACCCGATCAACGAGCCGATGGTCAACCGCGCGATCTCCCGGCCCTACCCGCCGGGCTCTACCGTCAAGCCGCTCGTCTTGGTTTCCGCCATCACCGACGGCGTCCTGGGCGAGCACGAACGCATCGATACGCCCGGCTATCTCTGGCCCACCCGCCCGATGGTCTACCGCGACTGGTACTGGAAAAAGTACCAACGCACCCGCGGCGAGATCGATGGGGTCGCGGCGGTCAAGTACTCCTCCAACCCATTCTTCGGCATCCTCGCTCAGCGTCTGATGGACCAGATCGCGTTCGGCCGAATGCTGTGGTGGTACGAGCAGTTCGGCATGGGGCAGACGCACGGCATCGGGCTGCCCGAAGAAGTCCCCGGCGCGGTCGGCCCAAGCAACCGCGACCCGCTACGCAGCGATGTCGAGTTCATGGCGATTGGCCAGGGGCCGGTGTCGTGGACGCCGCTCCATGCCGTCACGGCATACGCCCGGCTGGTCAGTGGCAACATGGCGCATCGCCCACGCCTGATCGTCGCGCCTGAGCTAGAACACGACCGGCCACCCGGCGAGCCCACCGCGCTGTCGCCCGCCGCACAACGCATGGCAACCGAAGGCATGCGCGAAGTCGCCAACGAGTCCGGCGGCACCGCGTACATGATCGACACCCCGGCACACGGCATCCAGCGCGAGCGGATCTTCAACGTCCAGGGCGTCACGATCATGGCCAAGTCCGGCACCGCCGACCCGGGCTCACGCCACATCGACCTCAACGGCAATCGGGAGATCGACCCGGGCGAGGTCGTTTCCGACCCCCGCGACCACGCATGGGTCGTCGCGTTGGTCCAGCCCGAAGGCGCCGCAAGACCGACCCACGCCATCGCCGTCGTCGTCGAGTACGCCGGCTCGGGCGGGCATGTCTCGGGCCCCATCGTCAACCAGATCGTCCACGCCCTCCAGCACCACCAGTACTTGGCCTGGCCCCCCGTGCGATAAGCGCGACACCGGCTCAAACGAACCCGATGCCTACGAACCCGCAACACGTCCTGAGCCAGCTCAAGCTGCTCGCCCGGCCCAACCCGGCGTGGTATGCGCTCGCCGCGGCGCTTGCGCTCGCCTGGCTCGGGGTTGCCGCGATCGACACCGTCTCCCCGCCCCACGCCGACATCCAGGGCTCACGCTGGCTCATCGTCGCACTCATCGGCATGGCCGCCGCCATCCTCCCGCACCCGCGATGGCTGGGGGATATGGCCTACCCAATGATGATCCTCACGGTCGCCGTCCTCGTCTTTGTCATCCTCCCATTCGCGCCACGCTCCATCGTCCCTGTCCGTAACGGCTCAACCGCCTGGATCAACCTCGGGTTCATGATGTTCCAGCCCTCGGAGATGGCGAAGGTCGTCCTCATCCTCACGATCGCCTGGTACCTGCGCCACCGCGAAACTCACCGCCGGCTCAAGGGCCTGCTCGTCCCGTTCGGCATCATGTGCGTCCCGCTGCTGCTGATCCTCAAGGAGCCCGACCTGGGATCGGCGCTGCTCCTGCCGCCCGCGCTGTTTGTCATGCTCATCGCCGCGGGCGCGAAGCTGCGCCACCTCGGCACGCTGCTCGGGATCGCCCTGGCCGTGGTCCTGGTCAACGCCGCGGTCGTGCTCTGGGCCCCGGAATCCGTCCAGATCCTCAAGCCCCACCAGCGCGTCCGGATCGAAGCGCTCTACTACCAGATCATCGGCGACGAACGCATGGTCAACGACGAGGGCTACCAGCAGGACGTCGCCATGCGCCTCGTCGCGGCCGGCGGCATCACGGGCTACGGCAAGGAACGCGCCGCCACCATCATCGAATACAACAAGCTGCCCTACGACCACAACGACATGATCTTCCCCGTCATCGTCAACCGCTGGGGCTTGCTCGGGGCGCTGGCCGTGTTCGGGCTCTACTTTGTCCTCGTCGGGTCGATCCTCTGGGTCGCCGGCCGGTCCAAAGACCCGTTCGCCCGGCTGTCGTGCGTGGGCTTCGCCGGGCTCATCTTCGCGCAGGCCACCATCAACATCGCCATGACCCTCGGCCTCATGCCCATCACCGGCATCACCCTCCCGTTCATCTCCTACGGCGGGTCGTCCCTGCTCTTCACCTTCATCATGGTCGGCCTGGTCATCAACTTCGCCAGCCGAAGGCCGCAGCTCCTGTCGCGCCCGAGCTTCGAATTCGGCAAGAGCAAGGGCAAGGGTGACGCGGTGCTGTCGTAAGTCGCCTATTCACTCACGCAAAGACGTACAGCCCCTCCAATCTTGATTGGAATGGTATGGCTGGCGGGCTGTCTATTTTGTGTGTCGGAGCGATGGAGCTTGGGGCGGTGCTCTCTCGCGGGCTGCAGTGCCTGAGTGCTTTGCGTCTTTGCGCCTTTGCGCCTTTGCGTGAGGCGCCCCCCGTAATGCCCTATGATCCGCCCATGACCATCCCCGACTTTGTCCACGACGACCTCGCCGCGCTGGAGCTCGAGCTCGGTGACGACGCGCTCCCGCAACTGGCGCGTTACCTCGCGCGCCTCCTCGACGCCAACACCCGCACGAACCTCACCGCGATCAAGGAGCCCGACGCGGCGTGGCGTCGGCTGATCATCGATTCGCTCAGTGTGCTGCCGGGGATTGATGCCTTGACGTCCGCGACGGGTGCGGCGGTGAAGGTGATCGATATCGGCAGTGGGGCGGGGCTGCCGGGCATGCCCATCGCGATCGCGAGGCCCGATGTGCGTGTCACGATGCTCGAAACGACGGGGAAAAAGGCCGACTTCATCCGTGGCTGTATCGAGACCCTTGGGCTGGAGAACGCCGAGGTCCTGCAGACCCGCGCCGAGACCGCGGGCCAGGACATCGCGCATCGCGGGAAGTACGACGCGGCGGTGAGCCGGGCGGTCGGGGCGATGTCGCTGGTGCTGGAGTACTCTCTGCCGCTGGTGCGCGAGGGGGGGCGTGTGTTAGCAATGAAGGGGCCGCGCGTTGAGCAGGAACTGGACGAAGCGGGGGATGCGCTCGACAAACTCGGGGCCGGCGAACTGGCGATGATCGACGCCTACCCCGAGACGTTTGAGAACGACCTGGTGATCGTCTCGATCATCAAGGACCGCGCGACACCTAAGGCCTACCCTCGGCTGCCGGGGGTGCCGAAGAAGCAGCCGCTGTAGCACTTCGCTTGTAGGGTGGGTGGAGCGTAGCGCAACCCACCGCCGCGCTGCGAATCCATTCATGCCGTGCGTCCCCCCAGCGTCGCGTAGCGACGCGGCTATTGGTATGCGCTTGCTCTACAATACGTGCATGACCGACGACGCTACCACGCAGACCGAACTCACGATCCACACCTTCCCTTTGGGCGCGTGGCAGACCAACTGCTACGTCGTCGTATCGGGTAAACGATGCGCTATCGTGGATGCCGGCTTCGAGCCCGCACCGATGCTCGACTTCATTGAAGAGCAGGCGTTCACCGTCGAGAAGGTCCTCCTCACCCACGCGCACCTCGACCACATCGGCGGGCTGCACGCCGTGCGCGAACGCTACCCGGAGGTGCCGATCCTGATCCACGCGGACGAGGCCGAGTTCCTCACCGACACCGCGCTCAACCTCAGCGCGATGGCGGGCGTCGGCCCGGTCGTCGCGCCCGAGGCGACCGGCTTCCTCGCGCATGGCGAGACGGTCGACTTGGCCGGGCACACGTTCGAAGTCCGCCACACCCCGGGACACAGCCCCGGCGGGGTCTCGCTCATCCACCACGAGACCGGTACCGCGATCGTCGGCGACACACTCTTCGCCGGGTCGATCGGGCGGTACGACTTCCCGACGTCCGACGGCCCAATGCTGATGCAGTCCATCCGCGAACAGCTCATGTCCCTCCCCGACACGACGCGCGTCCTCCCCGGCCACGGGCCCGCGACCACCGTCGGCCAGGAACGCGCGACGAATCCCTACCTCCTTGATCCGCCCGTCTAAATGCCGCCCATCCGCGCGGCCTTGGCTCGCAGCCGCCCTGGCTTTCCTAAACTAACGCAGCGCTGTGGGCCGCCAGCCACAGGTTTTCGTCAAATCGAGCGGCCTTTCGTCATCCCGGTGTTACAATTAGCAGGAGTTGGCTGCGCTAGGAGTGCGCGATCGGCCAGGCAGGGACGCTGATCCGGCGGGTTCACACAGCGCCAGAGGCACCCCATTGACTGCGGGAGAAGGACAACACAACCCACTGCACAGCTCCGCCCAGGGCGTCGAGCGTGATGCGCATGGCTACCCGGCCGGGGTGCTTCCGACGCGCATGCCGGTCACCCCGACCCAGGCGGCCCACGCGTCGGCCAAGGCCCGTGGAATCGCCGGCCAACCCGGGCGCACGCGTTACCCGGCCTCGATCCGTGCGCTCATTTCGCGCGAAGCCCAAACGCCGCTCGCCGATCCTGCGCATGACGCCTCCAAGTGGCACGAACTGCCGGGCGATCATGAGATCGACTTTCTGCCTGTGGCGCCACACCAGACTACTGCGAACACGGCCACCCCAACGTATGCAGCAACCGACGGCTTTCACGCAGGTAAAGCAGCCGCCGGTTTTTGGAACTCCCTCTTCGCGGCTCCGCTGTTCGTGATCAAGCTGCCGTGTTCATTGGCGCGGGCGGTTTTTTCGGGCGACGACGGGCCGGGCACGGGCGATTACCTGCCCAGTGATGCGCCAGCGAGTTACCCGCAGCCAGGTGGGGGATCGGCCGACCTCGTGACGCCATCTGTCCGATACGACCCCGAGGCCAACGACCAGGCCGCGCGTTTACTGGAACGCCACCGCGCACTGAATACTGCACCTTCAACACCCGCACACGCAACCACGCCCGAGTCGATCCTCCCGCCCGCGTCGGTCGAACCCGCAAGCCGCACGTCAGCCGGGCCATCGCACTGGCACGAACCCGGCGATGACAGCAGCGAACCCGTGAACGCACCGGGCCAGCATCCCGCGCACCCCGAGGTGTCGGATACTCCGGCGGCTTTGCCCGAGACACCTGCCCCCAACGCAGAGCCCAAACCCAACCCGATCGTCACGCTGGCTCGCGGGATTCGGCGATGCCTCGTCACAACTTTCAGCATCATCTTCACGGTGGCTCGCTGGACGCCAAGGGTCCTGTGGTGCTGCTCCTTCGGCCTGCTCAAAGCCTTCGCCGACATCCTCAGCGAGGCTGCCCAGACCTCCAAGGCACCCGCGCCCCTCAAGCAGCGAGAAGCAGCCGACGCCGAGCCTGAAACGGAAAGTCGTGCCCCCCTCGCCGACCACCCGCCGAAAGCGATGCCTCTGCCTGTTTCTGCTCAGCCCATCGTTTCGCATAAAGCCGTGCGGGTGTATCCGGCGCAGCGCCCAGCGCCGGCGGCCGTCCTGCCGGAACACAAGCCGGCCACGGCAACGCCGCGCCCGCAGGTCTCGGCGATAGATGATGCGCACGCGCACGCACCCGCACTCGATGCACCGCCTGAGGTGGAGGCGGACCCGCTAGCGCCGCCGCCCGTGCCGCCGCTGTATCCGGTCACGCGCGACGCCATCGACGAGATCGCGGCCGCCAAACGCTGCAAACCGATTGCCGCAGCTCCAAGCTCGACCTTGCTTGTCTTCGAGGCCGACATCCCGGCAGACGTCCCACACGCGGCACAGATGTCGCCCGGGTTCTTCTCGTCGGGGCTGGGCAATCTGCTGCTCATCCTGATGGGATCGACAATCTTGTTTTCGGCCGGCTTCGCGCTCTCGCTGGTCGACCACAACACCACGATGATGGCCGGTGTCCTGCTGATGATCGCGGGCGTGGGCGGCTCGCTGCTGAGCATGATGCTTCTGAATGAATGGGTCAACGCGCTGCGTTTCCAGATGGTGCTGCCGGTACGGCTGGGCGTTCGGGTCATGGGGCTATGCGCCGCGATCAGCCTGCTCATGGCCTTTGCCGCCGTCACCATCCCGCGCGAACACTGGCCGATCTGACCCCGCGGGCGATCCCGTAGCTGCATCTCGAGGGCGGGCACTGCCCGGACCCGCTGTGGCACAGCTCCCCCCTAAGAAACGGCGAAAGAGTCGGCGAGCTACGGCCTGTCCTTTCTACGCGCCGCCGAGGGCCTTGGTGTCAGACTACTGGCTTTGGCGATCTGCCACGCGTACGGACCTCGGCTGATTCGCCGGGGTTTTGCCGATCACCGGCCCGCGCGACTTGCAACATCGGCGGATCACGGGGAAACTACATGATTCATCAACGACTGTACACAGGGGCCATGGATGCCTGATTCGGACACGTTTGCGACCCACACCCCGGCCCCCACGGAGACGATCCCCGTCACGGTCGGCCCGCTGTGCGCGCTGCTCTCCCAACTCAACGAACTCATCACCGGGCTCGACGCGACGGCCTACACCACCCAGCCCGAGACGACGAAGTGCGGCGCGATCGGCGGGCATGTCCGCCACACGCTCGACCACGTCATCGCGTGGCTGCACGGCGTCAATGGCGAGGCGGTCAACTACGACGACCGGCAGCGGGGGACCGATGTCGAGACCAACCCCCGGACCGCCGAGCAGCTCATCACGCGCTGCTTGGCAGATCTCGCGCAGGTGCCGTGCGAGGCGCTGCCCAAGACCGTGGCTGTGCTGACCTCGATGACCAATGACGGCGCGCTGGTGCGTCTGCCCTCGACGCACGCGCGTGAGCTGGCGTTCGTCTTCAGCCACACGGTCCACCACAACGCGATCATCGGGACCATCGCCCGCGCACTCGACCTGACGTTGCCGCCAAACTTTGGCATGGCACCCTCAACCATCGCCTACCGGGACGGCGGCGGATGTGCACAGTAACGATCGTGCCGATGCCCAGGAACGCCTGTTGGCGCATGGCGTGCAGCCGTGATGAACAACACGGCCGAGCCCCGGCCCGTCCGCCCGAACAACGCGCCGCAGCGAATGGTCGGGCCTACCTCATGCCCGTTGATCCCGTGTCCGACGGCACATGGGTCGCGGTAAATGATGCGGGGCTTGCGTTGACCCTACTCAACTACAATCTCCCCGATCCCCCCTCAGGACGCTCGCAGAGCCGTGGCACTGTCATACCCGCGTTGGCCGGATGTGCGTCGGTCGTAGAGGCCGTTGCGATGCTGCCTACATTAGATACGGCCAACATGATGCCGTTTCGCCTGGTGCTTTGCGATTTCAGGCATGTCATGGTCTGGCGCAGCACGGAGCCGCCCATGCTGGGTGAGGGTGTGACCGGTGTACCCTTGTGGATGCCGGTCATGTTCACCTCCTCGGGCCTGGGGGACCACCTTGTCGAAACGCCTCGCCGTGCATTGTTTGATGGCTGGTTCGGCGATGACCGAGATCAGTACGCGGACCGCCAACTCACCTTCCACCAGCACCGCTGGGAAGACCGCCCGCACTTGAGTGTCGCCATGTCTCGCGAAGATGCACGCACTGTCAGCTACACCGTCATTGATGCCGCGCCCGATCGAATCTCAATGCGCTACCACCCCGACCGGCCAGACCTGCCTGCTGACGACATTGAAGTTGAATTCCAGCGCAAGCCCAAGCCCCCGGTGTCCGCGTGACGGGGCTGGCGCCAGCCGACCCACACGAAGCGCGCGGTAGCGTTTCAGCGAACGAAACTGGCATCGACCGTACAACCCAGTCGTCCGCCGATCCCCCGCGCAGACGCCGCCGGCTACGCTGGTGGCACCTCTACCTGCCGCTCATGCTTGCGTCGTTCCTCGTGCAGACACGCACGGACGGCCCCGGCCCAACCCCGGAAAACTACGACTCGGTCGAACTCGCGCCGCAAGGCTACGCCGGCCCGATCGAACAACGCATCATCGAACGCCCCGACTTCACCGCCAAACGCCCGGCCGACATCACCCTCGCCTACCAGCAGCTCGGCCCACGCGACGGCCCGGCCGTCGTCCTCCTGCACGGCAGCCCCGGCAACGGCCGCCACCTCACCCGGCCCGTCGAAGATCACGAAAAAAACAAGCACCCCTCGATGGCCCACCGCCTCGCCGACGCCGGATACCGCGTCGTCGTCCCCGACCTGCCCGGCTTCGGCCACTCCGAACCTTACGCCCCCGACTACTCCAACCGCGCCCACGCCCGCTACCTCCTCGCGCTCCTCGATCAACTCGACATCGACCACGCCCACCTCGTCGGCTTCTCCATGGGCGGCGGCGTCGCGATCCATGCCTACGACCTCGCCCCCGACCGCGTCGACAGCATCACCCTCTTCGCCGCCATCGGCGTCCAGGAGGGTGAGGGCTCGGGCGACTACCACTTCGAGCACCTCAAGTACGGCCTGGGCTTCCTCGGCTTCGTCGTCCTGCCCGAGTTCCTCCCGCACTTCGGCGCGCTCGGCGACCGTTCGGCACGCAACGGATTCCTGCGCAACTTTTGGGACACCGACCAACGCCCCAACCGTGCGATCCTCGAATGCTTCGACAAGCCCATGCTCATCGTCCACGCCGAGGGCGACCCCCTTGTCCGCGCCTGGGCGGCCTACGAGCACCACCGCATCGTCGAGCAGGCCGAGCTCGTCATGTACGGCCACGCCGACTTCGCGGACGAGTCGTCACCCATCATCCAGCACATGATGGTCGCCAGCCACAACGGCACCACACTCGCGACCGACCCGATCCTCTCTTTCTTGGAACGCGTCGAGCACGCCGACCCGGTCGTCGGCTTCACCCCGGCCGACCCGATCGACCGCGCAAGCGAACACCCCAAGGACCTGCTCCGCCTGCCCGGCAACCTCGAACTCCGCCGCGTCATGAGCCCGTGGGTCAAGATCGGCGTCATCATCCTCGGCACCTTCATCCTCGAAGACCCGACCTCCATCGCCGTCGGGCTATTCATCAAGGCCGGCCAGATCGACTTTTTCCTGGGCACCTTTGCCGTACTCACCGGCATCTTCCTGGGCGACCTCGGGCTCTACATGATCGGCTTCGTACTCGGCCGACGCGCGCTCAAGTGGAAACCTGTCGCACGGTTCGTCCCGACCCGGCAGGTCGATGCGCTGGGCGCCTGGTTTGACCAGAAGGGGTGGAAGGCCGTGCTCGCCAGCCGATTCATCCCCGGCACGCGCCTGCCGCTTTACGTCGCCGCGGGGGTGACCGGCAACAAGCCCGGGCGGTTCATGCTCTGGACCTTCCTGGCTGTGTGCATCTGGGTGCCGGTGATTCTGTTCAGCGTCATCCTCCTGGGCAACGCCGCCAAGTCCCCGTTCCAGGCGCTGCTCGACCGCGGCGGCTGGGTCGCGTTTGTCGCCGTTGTCCTAGTGCTGATGTTCGTCATGAACACAGCCCTCATGCTGCTGAGCAGGGACGGCCGACGCAAGCTCGCGATCCGTATCCAGAAGCTCAGCCACCACGAGTTCTGGCCCAGCGCGCTGTTTTACCTCCCGCTCGTCCCGTACCTCGTCTACCTCGCCCTGCGTTACCGCTCGACGACGGTGTGGACCCTGGCCGACCCTTGCATGCCCGACGGCGGGGTTGTCGGCGAAAGCAAGTCCGACCTGCTCAGCAAGATCAGCCACCCCGCCGTCCTCCCACACGTCCTGATCCCTGAAGATGAAGACACGCAAGCACGCATCGCCAAGGCCCAAGCCATCATGGCCAGCGACGCCGACGAACACCGCGCGTTTACCTACCCGGTCATCCTCAAACCCGACGCCGCCCAGCGCGGCGCGGGTGTCGCGAAGATTGAAAACGAAGCTGAGTTCGCCGAGTACTTCGAGCAAAACCCCGGCCCCGCCCAGCTCCAACGCTACCACCCCGGCCCCTACGAAGCCGGCATCTTCTATGTCCGCATGCCTAGCCCCCCGGAACAAGATCCCGCACGCAAAGACGCAGAGGCGCTAAGCAATGAAGAGGCTTCCGACCTTGGCGCCTTGGCGCCTTTGCGTGAGGCAAACACAGGTGTGATCTTCAGCGTCACCGACAAGACCTTCCCCGAGATCACGGGCGACGGGACGTCCACCCTCGAACAACTCATCTGGCAACACAAGCGCTACCGATGCCAGCACGACACCTTCCACGCCCGCTTCGCGGACGACCTCCAGCGCGTGCTCGGAAAGGGCGAGCCTCTGCGTCTGGCCGAAGCGGGCAACCACGCGCAGGGCACGAAGTTCACCGACGGCCAACACCTCATCACCCCGCAGCTCACCGCCGCGATCGACACGCTTTGCCGCCAGATCCCGGAGGGCTACTACTTCGGCCGGATCGATGTCCGCTACACCGATGCCGACAGTTTCAAACGCGGCGAAGACCTCGCGGTGATCGAACTCAACGGCGTCACCTCCGAGTCCACCAACATCTACGACCCGGGCTGGTCCATCTTCCGCGCCCAGCGCACCCTGCGCCGGCAGTGGAAACTTTGCTTCCAGATCGGCCACGCCAACCGAAAGCTCGGCCTCAAGCCCAAGCCCCTGTGGCGGCTCCTCCGCGACGTCTTGCGCTACTACCGCGAACGCGAAATCGCGCCGGTGTCCGACTAGGTTATGCCAGATGGCTCACATGGTGGCCGGGGTTGAGCGCAGCGAACCCCCGGAACAACTCACCAGCCCGTTCCGGGGGCAGGCTGCGCCTGACCCCGGCCACCCTACGGGGCAATGAGGAGTCGCCAGACACAACCTAGGCGGCTTCTGACATCTTGCGTGACAGCCCAGCCAATCGCAGCGAGCCCCCGCAACGCGAGACGATCGCGGCTGACTGCAGTTAGAATACTGCTCATGCAGGTGCTCCTCATCGCTTTGGCGGCCGGGCTCGCGTTTGTGGTGGCTTACCACACGTACGGGCGGTGGCTGGGGAAGAAGGTGTTCCGGCTGTCCGCGTCGGCGGTGTGCCCGTCGGTCGCGCACGCCGACGGGCAGGACTATGTGCCGACGAGCAAGGGCGTGGTGTTCGGGCACCACTTCACGTCGATCGCGGGGACCGGGCCGATCGTGGGGCCGGCGATTGCGGTGATGTGGGGCTGGCTGCCGGCCCTCTTGTGGGTGGTGTTCGGGTCGATCTTCATCGGCGCGGTGCACGACTTCGGGGCGCTGGTCGTGTCGCTACGTAACCAGGGCCAGACCGTCGGCGAGGTCGCGGGGCGGGTCGTGAACAAACGCGTCCGGCTGCTGTTTCTGCTCGTGCTGTTTTTGGCGCTGACGATCGTGCTGGCGATCTTCGGGCTGGTCATCGCGGCGGTGTTCAAGCAGTACCCGGCCGCGATCTTCCCATGCCTCGTGCAAATCCCGCTGGCGGTGGGCATCGGCGTCTGGCTGCATCGGAAGGGCGTGCACCTGCTGCTGCCGTCGCTGATCGCGCTGGCGGTGATGTACCTGACGGTGATCTACGGCAACGCCTCGATCATCGGCGACTTCAACACGATGCTCGGCGGTGACCCAGCGGACCCGACGCGCAACGGCTGGCCGACGATGGTCTGGGTGATCGTGCTGCTTGTGTACTCGTACATGGCGAGCGTGCTGCCGGTGTGGACGCTGCTGCAGCCGCGCGACTATATCAACTCGCTGCAGCTCATCTCGGCGCTGGGGCTGATCGTCGTTGGGCTGGGCGTCGCGGCGTTCGCGGGGGGTGCCCCGCCGGTGGAGGGGGCGGCGCGGCAGCCGCTGGAGCTGGTCGCGCCGATGGTGCGGTGGGACCCGGCGGATGCGCCGCTGATCTTCCCGTTTTTGTTTATCACCATCGCCTGCGGCGCGATCTCGGGCTTCCACTGCCTGGTCAGTTCGGGCACGTCCAGCAAGCAGCTCAAGACCGAGACGGATGCACAGTTCGTCGGCTTCGGCTCGATGCTGACCGAGGGGTTCCTCGCGACGCTGGTGATCCTGGCGTGCTGCGCGGGGTTGGGGTTGGGGACCAGTCTGAATTTCTCAGCCGTTTTTCCAGACGAAGCAAAATCTGATCTGTATCGATTACCCAATGGAGAACAAGCATCTCTTGTTATCTCCGATGGCATAGATGGTAAACAAGTCGAACTTGTTCGCAATGACGGCGATGTTGAATCTTCACTCTCAAGAGTTCCACATGTTACCGGGCAAGCAACACTGATAGATGAGGGCGGAGTCTGGATCGGTTCAGTCGATGCGCTTTGGGAATACGCCGATGCTGCATCAGCGGAAGGCTATTGGATACTGTGGAACGAATCGACAGGCGAGATCGAATACGCGGTTCCTCCGCCTGAACTAAAGGGTGAGGCCGCCTTGGTTTCCGCTACTGCATGGAACACCCGCTACGCCTCCTGGACCTCCGCCAACGGCCTGGGCGCGAAGGTCGGTGCGTTTGTGGACGGCGCGGCGAACTTCCTGAAGGCGATGGGGATTCCGGCGCATATCGCGATCGCGTTGATGGGGGTGCTGGTGGCGTCGTTCGCGGGGACGACGCTGGACACGGCCTGCCGGCTGCAGCGGTATGTGGTGCAGGAGTTGGCGCGGTGTCTGCTGCCGCCCACGCTCGTTGAGCGTGGGCTTCCGGGGTGTATGGCGTGTGGGTATGACCTGCGCGGGAATGTGAGCGGGGTGTGTCCGGAGTGTGGGACGCTCATCATCGACGAGACTCAAGAACCCCTAGCCCCTGCCGCGAGGCAGGGGTTACAGCCCGCGTCAACCCCTGCCTCGCGGCAGGGGCTAGAGCTGCAGGGTGGGCATCCCATATCACTCAACCCGCTGACGTGGCTGGCGAACAAGCACGGGGCGACGGTGTTCGCGGTGACGGTCGCGGCGGCGATGGCGGCGATGCCTCTACCGGGCAGTGCATGGTCATGGGCGAACGCGGGGAAGGGCGGGCTGATCCTTTGGCCGATGTTCGGGGCGACGAACCAGCTCTTGGGCGGGCTGGCGTTCATGGTGATTACGTTTTATCTGTGGCGGCGGGGCAAGGCGGTGTGGTTTATCGCGCTGCCGTTGGTGTTTATGCTGGTGATGCCGGCGTGGGCGATGGTGTGGCTGATCTTCATCGGGGATGGGAGCAAAGCGGGCTGGGCGTTTTCGGAATCGCCGAACTGGGTCTTGATCGCGATCGCGCTGGCGACACTGGCGCTGGAGGCGTGGATGCTGGTGGAGGCGGCGTTGTTGGTCCCGAAGGTGCGCGGGGTGGTCGAGGGGGATACGCCGTGACTTGTTTTTGACGGGATAACGGGATCTACGAGATTCACGGGATCCGATGCAAGCGAATGCTTATCCCGTTGATCCCGCACATCCCGTTATCCCGTCAAACAAAACCCGATATCATGTCGGCATGATGAAACTCCTCCATGTCGTGTGTGCGGCGGTCTTTGTGGTCTTGCTCTCGGGCTGTTCGGGCTTGCAGGGGATTGAGCAGCCGACGGTCGAGGTGGTCGAGGCGCGTGTGGTGGAGCAGTCGGCGGGGGGGGCGTCGCTGGCGGTGACGCTGCGGGTGATGAATCCCAACGCTGAGGAGCTCGCGATGCCGCGGGTGACGTGCGACCTGGATGTGGACGGCGCGGGCCGGTTCACGTTTACGGATGTGCCTTACGCGACGGCCCCGGGGGCGCGGGACGGCGGGGAGCAGTTCGTAACGCTGCCGGCCGCGGTCCTGGGCGGCGACCTGGCGGGCCGACGGTACTCGGTCCGGGGCACGGTGGTGTTCCAGCCCGAGGGGCAGCTTCGCCGGGTGTTTACGGACATCGGTGTACCGCTGCCGCGGGCGGTGTTTGAGGGGCAAGGGGTGGTGCAGGGCACCGGCCTTGAGCAGCCCACGCCTTAGCGCGGCGCGGCCGTGGCGGCAACGCGGTTGGACGCTGCATCTTTTTCTTTTCGCCTGTTTTCTTTTTTCTCTGGTTTCCCATGCACGCTGCTTTCGATGAGCGTCGGTATCTGATCCCGTTCCGTGCGGCGCTGCTCCCGCAGATCTTCACGGATGTGCTGGTGGTCGGTGCCGGGGTGGCGGGGGCGTGTGCGGCGCTGTCGGCGGTGCGTAACGACGCCAACGCCGACGTCATCATCGCGGCCAAGGGGCAGGTGCAGGACAGCAACACGTACTGGGCACAGGGCGGGATCGCGGCGGTGCTTGACGACGCGGACTCGACGCAGTCGCATATCGAGGACACGCTCACGGCCGGGGCGGGGCTGTGCGACGCCGACATCGTGCGGGCGGTGGTCGAGGACGGCCCGGCCCGGGTGCGTGAGCTGATCACCTCGGGCATGCGGCTGGACCGCGACGAGCTGGGCGAGCTGAAGTTCGGGCGCGAGGGCGGGCACAGCCACTTCCGCATCGTGCACACCGACGGCGACGCGACGGGCAAGTCGCTGGCGACGACCCTCAACGAGCAGCTCCGCGAACACGAACGCATCCGGCTGTTCGAGGACTGCTTCGTGCTGGACCTCATCACGAACCCGGCCCCCGGCGGCGGGGCGGGCGAGTGCGTCGGCGCGATCACGCACCACCCGAAGTACGGCCTGCAGGTGATCTGGGCCCGCGCGACGATCCTCGCGGCCGGCGGGTGCGGGCAGGTCTACCGCGAGTCGACGAACCCGACGGTCGCGACGGGCGACGGCATCGCGATGGCGTACCGGGCCGGCGCGGCGTTGCAGGACATGGCGTTTGTGCAGTTCCACCCGACGACGCTGTACATCGCGGGCGCTTCGCGTTCGCTGATCACCGAGGCGGTGCGTGGCGAGGGCGCGATCCTGGTGGACAAGGCCGGGCATCGGTTCATGCCGGACTACGACGAGCGCGGGGAGCTTGCGCCGCGGGACATCGTGTCGCGCGGCATCCTTGCGCAGATGGCCAAGACCGACCACAGCCACGTCTACCTCGACGTCCGGCCGATCGGCATCGACAAGTTCAACAAGCGTTTCCCCGGGATCGCCAAGCTCGTTGAGCAGTTCGGCATCGACCCGGCGACGACGCCGATCCCCGTGCACCCCTCGGCGCACTACATGATCGGCGGGGTCGCGACGGACGCGGAGGCACGGTCGACACTGCCGGGGCTGTACGCCTGCGGCGAGGCGTCGTGCACCGGGCTGCACGGCGCGAACCGGCTGGCGAGCAACTCGCTCTTGGAGGGGCTCGTTTTCGGCGAGGTCGCGGGCCGGGTCTGCCTCGAGCGTTTGCGTCCCAATGGAGATGCGCCCGGCGGGCAGGACGCCGAGCCGCCCACGGCCCGCCCGTACAAGACCGTGTCGGATATCCGCCCGTCGGGCCGAAGCGAGCTCGACCTCGCGGATGTGCGACGGTCGCTGCGGAGTGTGATGTGGCGTCACGTCGGGATCGAGCGCGAAGGCGACCACTTGGCCGAGGTGCAGGAGATGTTCGAGTTCTGGGCGCGGTACACGCTGGACAAAATCTTCGACGACCGTATGGGCTGGGAGGTGCAGAACCTCTTGACGATCGGCGCGTTGATCAGCGCGTCGGCGGCCTGGCGTCGCGAAAGCCGGGGCACGCACTACCGGCTCGACTTCCCGCAGCCGGAGGCGTCGTACCGCGTGCATGACCGCTGCCAGCGCGGCGAGTCAGAGCCGACCCTGCAGCCGGTGGGGGAAGCCGCGGGTTAATCGGCCATGATGCGATGATCGGCAAGTCGGCGCACAGCAGGCCTACGGCCAGTTGTGTGGCACCCCGATAGCACGCCTCTGTTTTTCGCAGGAACCGTATGCCTACCGACGGCGCCGCAGCAGCGCCAGGCCACCGATCCCCAGCAGCGCCAGCGAGCCGGGCTCGGGGATGTTGACAAGGTTGTTCTGGATGTACTGCCGGGACATGTGGTGGTGGTGGTGGTTGTAGTCGTCGCTGATGTAGTTCGGGTTCTCGGGGGTGTAGCCGCTCTCGAAGTCGAAGGCGAAGAACACGGGGCGCGAGTCGTCGAAGGTGCTGGCGGGGTCGTTGTCGCTGATCGTGAACTCGACGAGGTAGACGCCGCGGTCGGGGTCGGCCCCGCCGTTGTTGCCGTTGATCTGCCAGGTGAGTTCGGGGTCGAGGAGGTCGAGGTCGAACGAGCCGCCGAGGGAGGCGGTGATCTCGTGTGTGCCGTTGGCGTGGATGACGCTGATGGACTCGGTGCCGGGGTCGACAAAGCCCGAGCCGTTCCAGACGTGTAGGGCTTCGAAGTTAGCCGCGAAGGAGCCGGGGTCCACCGTGGGCCCGGGCACAAACCAGGGCGAGTTGACGATCATGCGGTCGGGGCCGGTTTGCTCGGTGCCGAAGTGGGGGCCGAAGATCCGGACCAGGGAAACCGTTGTGTCGTGGGTGAGGATCTGCCCGCCGACGGTTTCGTAGGTGAGGTCGCTGTTTTCACCATGGGCGTAGGCCACGCCGGGAACGCTGGACGCGAGGACGAGGGTGCCAATCGCCAGGAACGTCTGACTCGATCGCAACATACGGTGTCCTTCCGCCTCTGAAACTAAAAGACTGGGGTAGTCCCTAATTATTCCACCGTACAGGCGGAAGTCAAGGGAGAAGTTGTGCCGTGTGCGAATCGGCCGATCAGGGCGAATCTAGGCTCTGTTCGAAAACGGTGGGATGGCCGTCTCGGCCGTCGATTGAGATTCGTGACGGGCGCGACGCCCATCCCACCTTTGGTTTTCAGACAGAGCCTAGTAACGCAACTCGCCTCAGGCCCTACAATCCCCGCCCATGACGCAGCCATCCCCACCCACACCGACATCGCCCGCCCGCTACCTGTTCCCCGCGATCGACCTCCGCGAAGGCCGGGTCGTTCGCCTGACACAGGGCAAGTACGACCAGCAGACGACCTACGGCGAGGACCCGCTCGCACAGGCCCGCATCTTCGAGTCGGCCGGGGCGACCTGGCTCCACGTGGTGGACCTCGACGGCGCACGCTCGGGCGCGCTGACGCACCTGCCGATCATCGGGGCGATCTGCGAAGGCACGAAGCTCAAGGTCGAGGTCGGCGGGGGGGTGCGGTCGGGGGCGGTCATCGACGCGCTGCTCGGCGTGGGGGTTGAGCGTGTGGTCGTAGGCACCGCGGCGCTCAAGGACTGGCCGTGGTTTGAGAAGCTCGTGCATAACGAACGCTACCGCCACAAGGTCGTGCTCGGCCTGGACACGAAAGACGGACACGCCGCGAGCGACGGGTGGGAGCAGACCTCGGACGCCCGCGCGGTCGATATCGCCAAGCGTGTCAACGGCTGGCCGCTCGCCGCGATCGTCTACACCGACATCGCGGTGGACGGGATGCTTGCCGGCCCCAACGTCGAGGCGACGCGCGAGATGTCGGAAGCGACCGACGTCCCGATCGTCGCGTCGGGCGGCGTGGGCACACTCGACCACCTCCGTGCCCTGCGCCCGCTCACACTGCAAGGCGCGATCATCGGCAAGTCGCTCTACGAGAACTGCTTCACGATCAACGAGGCACTCGCCGCCTACGAGCAGGACGGCTAAGCCCGCTCGGACTGCCCGCTTCAGCGGGCAGTCACCCCACCCCTTCACCGCGCCAACGCCCCCATCGGGTCCCAGGCCGGCAGCACGATCGGCTCGGTGTCGAGCGCATCACGTAGCGCCGCAGGCAGCAGGTCCTTATGGATCGCGACCTCGAACATGTACTCGTCGAACCACGAGTCGTTCATGACGTAGAAGCCCTTGACCCCGCCGCTGTCGCCCCAGCTATTCTCGACACGCCAGCGGCGCGGGCTGCCGTCTTCGCCGACATCGACGCCGGTGAATAGCATCGCGTGGGTCATCTGGGTCTGGTGGTAGAGCAGACGCTCGGCCTTATCGTGCGCGAATTCGGCCTGGTACACCGACGCGTAATCGAAAAGCTCGGCGTCCCAGATGCCGAGGTCGCGCCGCATCATCTTGCCGACGTCACAGCCCATCCACACGGGCTCGCCGCCAACGATCGCCTGCTGGGTCGCCTGCTTCATCACGTCGATCTCGACGTTGAGGTACTTCACCCGCTCGCCGCCGATGACATTGCCCAGGTGCGCGACGGTAAAGGTCTTGCCGTACGGGCTGGAGTCACGCGGGTCGTGCACGAGGCAGGCATAGTCCTCCAGCGGGATCGTGCAGTACTTTTCGGCGAACTGCTGCGGCGTCATCGTGCCGTCGCGGTGGAAGACGTTGTCTTTATCCTTCCACTGCCAGTCGAACTCGGTCGGCGGGGTACCGAGGTGGATGCACAGCACCCGGTGGGCCGTCGCGACGACCGCGTCCTTCTTCGCGCTAACGTCGGCCTGCGCCGCGCCGCTCTCGATGAGTGAGCGCAGCGCCGCCGCGCCTTCGCGCAGGACATTGAGCAGCGCGCTGTTCATCTTGCGGGTGTTCGAGGAGCTCTGCGTCTCGGGCATGGCGGACTTGGGCACCAGGCCGTGCTTCTTGACGATGTTGACGAACATGTTCCACTGCCCGCCGTCGTCGATCGGCCCTTGCAGCAGGTGCGCAACGACGCGGTCGTCGACGTCCCGATCCGCGGTGGCGATGATCTGCTCGAGGAAGTAGTTGGCCCGCTCGAGCTTGTCCCAGAACATGGCGTAGTTCTGGCTGAACTCGAAGTTCTTGAGGTTCATCTTCTGCATCGCGCCCTGCCGGATCAGGTTGAGCCCCGCGAAGAGCCAGCACCGGCCCGAGGCCTTCTGGTTGGTGACCTCCCAGTCGTCGAGGTGATGGCTAAACGTGTGGTCGGTGCCCGTGACCACCGCGCGGTTGAGCGCGATGTCGTCGATCGTCGTCTGCGTCACCGCGTTCTGCGCGAGCGTGTTGCGCGGGTCCTGGGCGAAGGCCTCGCGCAGCGCGGCGAGCCGGCCGGGGCTCAGGGCCGCATCCGACGCCGGTTTCGAGGTGGCGGGGTCGTTGGATTCGATCACAGACATGGTGTTTCTCTTTCACTGGAAGCGGAATCGACACGCCGATAGGGCGTGCTGGATTGTAGCGAGGTTTCGGGGCGCAGAACCGCCAGCGGTCTACGGACAGCGGCGACCTCGTCGCGGTTGCCCCCCGACATAATGCCAACCTAACCGTGCATGATCCCGGGCGATGCCCCCAGGCTAGACCCCCGCGCCGGCGTGGGCCGGGTCTTCGTCGTCTTCCTTGCGGTAGAGGTCGAGGTAGAACTCGAGCATCTCTTTGCCGGGCGACGGGCGGGTGCGTGTGTGTTGGAAGCCGACGCGTTCGAAGATATCGACCGCCGCGTCTTTCTCGAAGCGGGTGTCGAGGCGGATCTTGAGGTAACTGTGATGCTTGCAGTGAGCGATCGCGGTCTCGAGCAGGACCGCGGCGATGCCGGTGCCCTGGTACTGGGCCGCGACGCGTAGCCGGCGTATCTCGGCCGTGTGTTCTTCGTCGGAGGCAACCCCGATCATGCCGAGGATCTTGCCCTCGAGCTCGGCGACCCAGAAGTGGTGGCGGACGTCGTCGAAGTAGGCCTCTTGGATATAGTCGAGGTCGGCACCCGAGTCGTTGGGCGCGATCTGCCCCGCGAGCAGCCCCTCGTCGTACAGCTTGGCGACATCGGCCTGGTCCTGCTTCTCGTAAGAGCGGACGCGGAGGCCTTCGTGTGAATCGGCGGGTGGTGTGGGCTGGGTGGACATCGGCGGCTTTCCCCGGAATGGGGCCTGGGGGCTCGTGGCGACGTTTTGAGGCCTGTTGCAAGGCCACGCTTCGGAGCCGGTCCATTTTAACACGGATCAGCCCCGCCCGCCGGGGACCGTGATCATGTCCAGCTTTCCGCTCTTAAGGTCGAGTGTGGCGGCGGTGAGTGGGCTCGCCCGGGTGAGCGCGCCCGGGCAGATGACACGGGTCCCGCGGACCGTGCGGTCGTCGGCAAGATGGGTGTGGCCGTGCAGCAGGTAGTCGCAACCGTCGGCGACGGCGGCATCCATATCAGCGCCGAGGTGGCCGTGGGTAAAGGCGATGAGCTTGCCCTCAAGCATCAGCCGGCCTGTGGGGTGGTCGACGATCAGCCCGAGGCCGGCGGCATACCGGGCGAAAGAGGCCGCGTCGTAGTCCGTGTTGCCAAAGACCACGTGCACCGGCACGCGCTGCCCAGCTTCCGGATGGCCCTCGGGGAAGTGTACCGCCAAAGCGTCGAGCACCTGTACGGTATTGACATCGCCCAGGTGCAGCAGCCGGTCCGCCCCGGCGTCGAGGAGCATCTGGACGGCGCGGCGGGTCACGTCGGCGTCGCCGTGGGAGTCGGAGAGCAGGCCCATTCGTGTCACGTCGGCGTTCCTTTCGGGACGGGTTTGGTATGCTTCCGCGTTGCGATCGGGCCGGGCGTCGGCCGGGTCACGCGTTCTTCAGCATGTACCGGTGTGTTGGTTGTGAGCACTATCCTCCACGAGATCGTCGAACACAAGCGGGGCGAGGTCGCCCAAGCGCAGCAGGCCGAGCCGCTGGACGAGTTGAAACGCCGGGCACAGGACACGCCGACCCCGCGCAACTTCTTCACCGCGCTCACCCGGCCCAAGGACACCCTCCGCGTCATCGCCGAGGTCAAGAAGGCCAGCCCCTCGGCCGGGGTCATCCGCGAAGACTTCGACCCCGTCGCCATCGCAAAGGCCTACGAAGCCCACGGTGCGGCCGCGATCTCCTGCCTCACCGATGAAAAGTACTTCCAGGGCAAGCTCGACTACCTCACGGCAATCAAGTCGGCCGTGTCGCTGCCGGTCTTGCGCAAGGACTTCATCGTCGACCCGTACCAGGTTTACGAGGCCCGCGCGGCCGGGGCAGACGCGGTGCTGCTGATCGCCGAGTGCCTGACCGAGCCGCTGCTGATCGACCTGCTCATCCTCGCGACGGAGCTGAAGCTGTCGACGCTCGTCGAGGTGCACGACCTCGAATCGCTCATCCAGGTCCGCCACCACATCGGCTTCCCCAAGGCCCAGTACACCCTGCTGGGCATCAACAACCGCAACCTGAAGACGATGACCACCTACCTCGCCCACACGACGGACGTGCTGCACGAGGTGCCCGACAAGTCGATCCTGGTGAGCGAGTCGGGCATCCGCACGCACGAGGATGTGCAGCGTCTTGCCGAGCACGGCGTCCACCGCGTCCTCGTCGGCGAACACCTGATGAAACAACCCGACCCGGGCCAAGCGCTGGCGGAACTGATCGGCAACGAAACGTAGGGTGGGTGGAGCGAGTCCGCGAGCGATACCCACCGCGAGCGGCAACAACGTTCTATTCGCGGGCTTCGCCGGAATACCGTACCGGTTGGGCTAGCCGTCCTGCCGCACATAGATCATGTCTTGGCATGTGAAACGTAACAAGCCGTCACTTGCAAAATCCCACATGACTGTCCATCGTTTCTCATGCTTTGTGAACTTGGCGTGTCGCGAAATCGTTGGTCCACTTCGATTTTCAGCATACTGAATATTAATCTCGAATCCTCCAACCCAAGAACAGCGAACAGTTCCTCTCTGCCCCGATCCATGAATCAGATCAAGCCAAAGATCTTTGCCGTCATTGTGCCACGCATACCCCTTGAGGTTGGAATCACCCCAGCCCATAGCGACGAATTGAACGGCAGATAGTGGCACGGCTAACAATAAGCATACCGATCAAGGCCGCATAGCACCCTATCATCCCGGGAAAAATCCCTTCTACATCACCCGCTACACTCTCCCCATGCCCATCAACTGGTTCCCCGGCCATATGCACAAGACGCGGCAGCAGCTCGCCGCGATGATGTCCCAGACCGATGTCGTCGTCGAGGTGCTCGACGCGCGCCTGCCCGACTCGTCGCGCAACCCGCTACTCGACGAACTGCGGCGGGGCGTGCAGGGCAAGGGGGAGAACGGGACGCCGGGGGACGTGCCGTGCATCACGCTGCTCAACAAGCACGACCTGGCGGACCCGGCGGTGACGCGGGCGTGGCGGGATGTGTTTGAAGAAGAGCGGGGGGTGAAGACGCTGACACTGATCGCGACGAAGCCGGGGGCGGTGAAGGACCTGCCGAAGATGATCCGCCGGTTCGCTAAGCAGCGGGTGAAGAAGGATCAGAAGGTGCGCGTGATGGTGGTGGGGATCCCGAACGCGGGGAAGTCGACGATCATCAACGCGCTCAGGGGCAAGAAGGTCGCGAACGTTGGCGACGAGCCGGCAGTGACGCGCGGCAAGCAGGAGATCGTGCTCAAGCCTGCCGGCGGGGGGGCGGGGGGGATCGTGCTGGTCGACACGCCGGGCATCCTCTGGCCCAAGTTCGAGGACCCCTTGGTCGGCTACCGGCTGGCGGTGAGCGGGGCGATCAAGGACACGGCAATCGACTACGACGACGTGGCGGTGTTTGCCGCGCGCTGGCTGCTCGCAGAGTACCCGGCGGCGCTGAAAGAACGCTACAAGCTGGCGACGCTGCCCGACGAGCCGGTCGCGCTGCTGGAAGCCATCGGCAAGAAGCGCGGCTGCCTGGTCGGCGGGGGGGAGGTGGACCTGAACCGGGCGGGCGAGCTGCTGCTGCGCGAGATGCGTGGCGGCAAGCTTGGGCGGATCAGCATCGAGAAGCCAGCCCCGGAAGTGCGTGCGGACGGGGAATCGGGGGGCGGGGAGACGGGCGGATAGCGGGCGGGGAGACGGGCGGTGAACCGCCCTCCGCCTGGGGTTAGTCGGGTTTTTCGGGTTCATTACCGGCGTCTTCGAAACAAACCTGGCCCCTTCCGCGTCCTTAACACGCATAGGTCTTTGTGCCGACTTGTCGGCGTGATACCCCGACGGATGCCTCAGGCACCCGCGTGTTTTCGAAAGGAAAAACCATGCGACGCTTCCGCAAGCTCACTCTCGCCGCGATGCTCCTCGGCTTTGCGACACTCTCCACGGGCTGCGACCGCACGACCGGCGCCCTGCTTGTCGGCGGGGCGATTATCGCGACCGCGCTGATCGTCGACGACCACGACGACCACCGCCACCACCACGGCTATCACCACGGCTATCACCACGGCCACCATTACTCGCATCACAGCTCACACCACTACGACCACGACTACCACTACTGCGACTGATCGCGGCGTGTGTTTTCACATGGCCTGGGCATGACGCTGGCGGGATCGAGTTCAACAGCAGGGGCAGAGCGCCGCGACGGCCCACGCAACCGGCGCGAGGACAGAGCGGTATGCCAGGGCATGCGGACTTCCCACCCCTGCGTCGTTTTTCTTTCGTGTGTTTTCCTCGTTGCGCTCACGCTGCTTGTAGGGGTCGGCGCGGCCCACGGTGATGCCCAAGGCGACGAACCCGCCGCAGACAACTGGCCGATGCGGAGCCACGACGCGCGACGCACCGGCCGGTCAGGCAACAACGGCCCGCGTGCCGTCGGCGATGTCTGGACCTATACCGCCAACGACGGCGTAGTGATCAACATCGAGGCCGCCGTCGATGCAGACGGCGTCTTCTTCGGCACCTGGGGCGTGATGCGCGGGCGGGGGCAGCAGCGCGAGAAATGGGACAAGTTCGACGGCCGCATCTATGGCCTCGACCCCGCCAACGGCAGGCCGCTCTGGGAGCCCCTGCACCCGGGCTTCAACCCCTACGCCTACCGCTACGACGAACGCGCCCCCGGACCGCAGGACCAACCCGCCGGGCGCGGGCTGCACTGGAACTTCTACAACGGCACGGTCGAAGGCACGCCTTGCCTCGACCCGAACCGCAGCGTGATGTACGTAGGCCGTGGCGATGGCAAGCTCTACTGCGTCGATCGCGAGCGCGGCGAAAACCGGTGGGTCTTCACCACGCTCGACCCCGCACGCCCCGACGACCCCGAAGGCGGCGGCGAGATCGTGGGCGGGCCGCTCATCACCGAGAGCGGGCTGATCCTCTTTGCGACCTGGGCTGCGCCGCACCGCCCGAACCCGCCGCGTCTGGTACGGCATGAAACCAACGCCGTGTATGCCGTCGATCGGCGCGGGCGGATGCGCTGGCGCTACCCCGAGGAGGGCACGCTGGAGCAGGTCTTCAGCGCCCCGGTCGCGGTGTCGGCGGATGAGCGGACGTGCTACGCCGTGACGGCGCTGCCGACGCGCGATGAGCCGTGCGAGCTGCTTGCGCTTGACACGGAGACGGGCGAGCTGAAGTGGCGGCTTGAGCTGACGCGGTGGGGCGGCATCGACATGGCCGTGGGCATCGATGGTGTCATCTACATCGCGGGGAACCTGGAGGGCCGGCTGGGCTCGACACCGATCGCTGCGGCGGTGATCGATCATGGCGACCGGGGGGAAATCAAGTGGGGGCCGACGATGCTCGAAGGCGTTCGCCCACAGACGCATTGGGCGGGCGGGATCGCGCTGCTCGAAGCCGAGGGGAAGGTGGGGATGCTCTATGTGAGTACGACCGCGCTGCGCGATGTGAATACACAGGGCGGCATGCTGCACCGCATCAACCCGCAGACCGGCGAGACGTTTGTGTCGTGGGACCCGAGCGAGGCCGAGCCCGCGTGCCTTGGCGGCCTGACGGATGTGACGGTGGATGCCGGCGGCGTGGTGTACGTCGGCGTGCGCGGGCGATGGCAGACGCTGGTGAGCGAAGAAGTGCCGGGCCGGATGTATGCGCTAATCCCGCGCGATGACCGGTTCGACGTGCTGTGGTCGTACGAAGTCGCAGGGCAGATCGACTGGGCCAGCCCGGCGATCGGACCCGACGGCGGGCTGTACTTCGGTTCGTCGGACAGCCTGCGTGGCTTGGGTTTCCTGGTGACACGCCAACCCCATGAAGACGTCGCCGACGCGGACCCGGTGTTTTACGGGATCCACGAGTAGCGATCACACCACGCCGCCTACCCCGCGCAGCGCACCGCACCGGCCGCGCTCACGGAGACACTCAGCCCGTCGTGCGCCAGCGCGATCCCCGGAGGCATCGCCGCGTCTTGCTCGGCATGGCTCACATCGTGCGACATGTGCGTGAGAAAACTCCGCTCTGCACCAACCTGCTCGCAGACCTCGATCGCGCGGTCGATGGTCATGTGTGTCGGGTGGTGCCGATACCGCAAGCCATCGACGACAAACACATCGAGCCCTTCCAGCATCGGCCAGGTCTCGGGCGGGATGGTCGAGACATCCGTGCAGTACGCGATCGATCGGCCGTTCCAATCCACGCGGTAGCCGACGATCGGCATCCGGCCGTGCATCAGGCGGATCGGCGTCCACGTCGCGCGATGCAACTCGACGGGCTGGTGCACCTCGACCGGGAAGGGCAGCAGGTTGGCGACGAAGGATTCTTTCCCGTGGCGCGACGGGTTGAAGATGTAGCCGAAGGACTGGCCAAGCTGTTCGTGGACGCCGGGCTCGGCGTAGACATCGATCGGGGTGTCCATGATCGCGTTGAATCGGCGCAGGTCGTCGATGCCCATGGTGTGGTCGGCGTGGGCGTGGGTGAGCATGACGGCGTCGAGCCAGTCCAGCCCTTCACGCAGCGCCTGGTTGCGGATGTCGGGCGTGACATCGACGAGGACCTGCACGCGATCGGGTGGGGCGGTCCGTGCGTGCGCGGGGTCGGCGCTGCTCGATGCCGAGCCGGCCGTGCCCAGGAGCCGTCGGCCACCTTCGCTCAGGCGGGGCGGCAGCGGGGCGTCGGTGGGGCGGGGGTAGCTAACCAGGACGCTGGGCCTCGTCCGCCGGTCGCGCGGGTCGTCGGACGTACACACCCCGCATCGGCAGCCGATCATCGGCACGCCCGTGCTGGTCCCCGTCCCAAGGAATAGAAGTTCAAGCGACATGTCGGGAATGATATCGGTGGGTCTGATCATCGTGCTTCGATTTCCTCATGGCTTACCGGTTTCATCGGCGAGTCAAACGCCCGACTACAAGCCGGACCGCTCCATAAGCCCTAAAAACGAACCCCAGCCACCCCCGCGAGGTACAATGGGTATCGCCTTCCATGACGCTATCCGCAAGGGAAACCCATGCTCAAACCCATCTTTGCCGCCGCCTGCCGAACCCTCCTCGCCGCCGCGCTCTGCGCATCGCCCGCCCTGGCCGGCGAGTTCCCCGACGAGTGGTTCTTCACCGAAAACAACGGCGAACGCCCCCGCGACCACACCCAGTTCGAAGGTGCCAACGCCCCCGCGCTCAGCCTCACCGACTGGGTCAACGGCGAACTCACGCCCGAAGACATGGAAGGCCACATCGTCGTGATCGATTTCTGGGCCACCTGGTGCGGCCCGTGCATCGCCTCCATCCCGCACAACAACGAGATCATGGAGGCCTACGCCAAAGAGGGCGTCCGCTTCGTCGCCGTCTGCGCCAGCGGCGACCCGGGGCAGATGCCCGGCATCCTCGAACAAAACGGCGCCGAATACCCCGCCGCGTTCGTCGATGGCGACCAGGTCAACACCGACTGGCCCATCGCGTTTTTCCCGACCTACGCCGTCGTCGATGCGACGGGCACCGTCCGCGCGATCGGCCTGAAGCCCGACGCCGTCGAGCAGGTCGTCGACGCGCTCCTCGACGAACAGGCCGAAAACGCCGGCCGCGTACGCATCCCACGCAACTGGCTCGAAGGCGACGCCAACTCACGCGACCGCCTCCGTAACCTCGAAGAAAACGCCGACTCGCCCCCGGCTCTCGAAGTCGACCAGTGGGTGAACGCCGGCGACACCGGCCTCGCCCCCGAAGACCTCGAAGGCAAGGTCGTCCTCCTCTCCTTCGGCGCGACATGGGCCGCACCCTGGCTCAACACCATCGAAGAACTCAACACACTCCATGAGACCTACAGCGACCAGGGCCTCGTCGTTATCGGCATCTGCGCAACGCTCGAAGGATTCGCCCTCGCCAACGTCGCCGAGGAATACAACCTCGCCTTCCCCGCCTGCGTCGATGTCGACAACCGCACCAACCGGGCCTACGGCCCCAACGGCTTCCCCGACTATTACCTCCTCGACAAGCAAGGCCACCTGCGCATCGCCGACCTCAACCACGCCAACCTCGAAGAAGCCATCCAGGCATTGCTGGCCGAGGAAGTCGAAGCCGATGAAACAGACAACACCGACGAAGCGGGCGATGAAGAAGAAAACGATCACGTAGCGGGTCGCCTATCCGCCGATGACGACACCAACGCGGACGAATCCGAGTAAGTCGTTACGGTGAATGGACGGCTTTAGCGAATTTCTTATGATTACCCTCGAGAAAAATCATCTGAAGGATTTTTCGACACTGTCTTTGCCGCATCAAAGAACCACTTGCCAAGACCTCCGAATCTAACATCACCTATTGTTATTTCACCATCGGCTGAAATCACTGCTGCAGACTGAGCTGCACACGTATAAAGCCTATCGTTGACTATGTAAAACAGATTTGTGGCCAGAAGTTCAGCAATGCACTCCTCATAAGTTGACGCCTGTGCACGACTAAACGCTGCTCTGTTATAATCCGGAAAAAAGGGTTCAAAGTACGTACTTTGCAAGCTATGCAGACGACGTCGAAGTCCTTCTAGGAAAGCATCCGGGTCGGATATATCAATGCCCGTACTTTTGTGTTCTGCGGACCCAGCATAACGCAATGTTACGTATGGCACCGGCCCTGTTTTCAGCATCGGGCTCGCCTCATAGTCAGGAAGATGATTCCTTTCCCATGAAAAATCATCTTGAAAAAGTAGCTTTACAGGCTGTTGCACACCATGGACCGGTGGATCTGCAGGCACTAAAACAACCAGTTCTTTTAACGTAGGGACTTGACCATTACCAAGATCAGAAAACCCTTGAGTCGATGTTAACAGAAGAATACGGTACCACAGGATGTTCAACAGGCAGAATATTGGGTTTACGTGATGCGACCCATATAGACATACTGCATTGTCGACGTCACTCGTCGCAGCGAATGGCATCCCATTTGCCCTAACTATACTCACTTCATTTGATATAACTAAGTCAGGGAAGGCATTAAGCCTGAGGGTTAAGTCACCTGGCGGGCAGATTGACTCGTTTCCCAGGATTTCTTGGACTATCTCAACAAAGGCTTTCGCAAGTCCATGTTCGGTTTTGTACCCATCGAAACCCCAGACAATCTTTAGCGGGGTGATACTACACAATGCGATGGCGGTGGAAATTACTGAGTCTCGGCTTGAGTAGTCCGGCGGTTTTGAGCTAAGTGGCATACTGCGGCGCAACATGTATCTGCATGCGTGATAGTACAGACGACTATATCCATTTGTGAAAGGTCCATCGCTTTTAAACATGAACTTCCTAACGTGATCCATGCTTAGGGTGCAGAATTTAGCCAGAGATTCTTCAAGGTTTTTTCGGGCTAGAGTTTTTTTCACTTCGACGGTTGCGATCACATTCTGAGCTTGGTAAACAGACCGATTGGTACCCGGAATCCGCGTGCCGCTGCCTAAGACGATCATTGTGTCTTGTTGAGAGCTAAGTGTTTTATCATCCCACTGAATAAAACCATCCACAACATTCAAGTCAAAACTTTCGAGCATCGAAGCCTTTAGGGCCTTACGCGTGATATCTTCGTACATGTCACCAAGTGTCGGACCGTGGCGAAGCCCCGGATAGGCCTTCTGAAAATCTGAAGCGTCGATCAGGCTGTTCTGAATCAGTTCTTCAACCAGTTTTTGGAATGAGCTAATCAACAGTTCGGCCTCCGCATTTGTCACAAGAATGCGTCATCGTCTCTAAGTCTGAGTATGGTATCCTGCTGCTTGGCCTGCTCTTAGAATCAAAGGACTCCGATGAACAAGGCCCGGTGAGGTCGGCCCCTCGCGGGTTCGTCTGACGGCGGAGAAGCCGGTAGCATTGCCGTCAGAACCACCGGCACAAAGTACAAAGCTCGACCGCCGCTTCCGTTATGGCAAGGGCTAGGTCCGAGAAGATAGGTTATGTTCAATTCAACCCTTTGCAATAGCTCGCAGGCACAGATTTGCCCGCAAAGGCATGATCGCCATTCACGAAAGGTCGGGTGCGTGACTTGGACGTGAATCCTGAGTTGGGGGCGGCTGAAAGCCCGGACAAACCACCGGCGGGTCCGGTTATGCCGGCGGTACCGGCTGTGACGCCTGCAGGGCCTGTGCCGGCTGTGCCGGTGGCGGCTGGGGCCTGGACGACGGACCTGGGGTGTCCGGAGTGTGGGTACAACCTGCGTGGGCTGCCGTTTGTTACAGCGGGCGCGGCGGGGTCGGCAACGCTGCTGGTGGACTGCCCGGAATGCGGCGTCCGGAGCGACTTGGGGCAATTGGCACAGCGCCGCTGGGATCGGCCCTGGTACAAGGCCCCGGGGGTCAACCTGATCACCGGGCCGGTCGCGTTCTTGCTGCTTGCGAGCGTCGGATCGCTTGTCGCGTTCGGCTTGGTGAACGCGGCACACAGCAGCGCTGGCGGCACGACGATGATGCTCATCACGATGCTGCTTTCGATATTCGTGCTCGCGGGCTGGACCGGGATGCTGGCCTGGGTCTATGCGCGGTGCGGCGGCGTCGTGGGCGTCCTGTTTTCGCTGCTTGCGCACCTGATCTTCGTGGGATACCTGGCGGGCCTGACCCTTGTGGTCTCGGGTGTCGTGACCACGATCTTCTTCCTGCAGGACCCGACGCAAGGACGCAGCGCGAGCGGGAGCGCTATCCCAGAGATCGCGCTGGGGATCGGGATGTTTATCGGCGGCGTCATCCTCTTTATCGTCGGGCGCATCTGCGAGAAGCAGGTGGCGGGACACTGCATTCGGCTGTATCTCAAGCGCGGGACGACGGGCTGAGGGGGACGTGCGTCGTACGTAACCCGGCCGAGGCTTCGGCCGGGCTTTAGGAGGGGGTGTAGGGGCTTGGTTAGACGTTGGCGATCTTGGCGGCCTGCTTGAGGGTCGTGCGTGTGATCTGCATCATGATTTCGGGGGGCCAGGCGAGCGTGGCGTCGTGCTTGTACTGCTCGGGCAGGACGCCGAGGGTGAGCTCGCGCACGAGGTTTTCGGTTTCGTGTCGGCGCTGGTGTTGGGCGTCTTCGTCGCCGGCGGCGATGGGGTCTTCGAGGTCGCGGGCGAGCATGAGGGTGGTGACCTGCCAGTCGAAGTAGCCCTGGAGGGGGTTGTCGTCGTCGTGATTGTGGTGTGGCTCGTTGGGCATGGCGTGGATTGTAGTAGGATGCGCGGGCGGAGTATGTACCCGCGGATGGAAACTGTGGGCTTCGCTCGGAGATGTTTTATGCGTGCGTTGGTATTAGGGCCGGACGGGGTTGATCTGGATACGGGGTATGCGGACCCGAGCCCCCCCGCCGGCGAGGTGTTGATTCGGCCGACGCGGATGGGGGTCTGCGCGACGGACCTTGAGCTGGCCCGCGGGTACATGGACTTCTCCGGCGTGCTCGGGCACGAGTTTGTCGGCGTTGTTGAAGAGGTCGGCAAGGGGGTCGACAAGGCGTGGCTCAAGCAGCGCGTTGTGGGCGAGATCAACTGTGTGTGCGGCGCGTGCGACCTTTGCCGTGCGGGCCTGAAGGAACACTGCCGTCAGCGGACGGTGCTGGGGATCGCCGGGCGCGACGGTTGTTTCGCGGAGCGGTTTGTGTTGCCTGCGGCGAACCTGCACGCCGTGCCGGACGGTGTGGATGATGATCACGCGGTGTTTGTTGAGCCGTTGGCGGCGGCGTATCAGATCCTGCGTCAGTTGACGATCCAGGGTCGGCCATACATCACGGTGCTCGGGGATGGCCGGCTTGGCCTGCTCTGCGCGCAGGTGCTCGCGAAGCTCAACGCGACGGTGCGCTGTATCGGCAAGCACGAGAGCAAACTCGCGCACTGCGAGAAATGGGGCGTGAAGCACCGGCTACTTTCGGATGTCGGGCTGCGGCAGGACCAGGACATCGTGGTGGACTGCACGGGCTCGGCCGAGGGATTGGCGACGGCGGCGGCGATGGTGCGGCCGCGCGGGACGATCGTGCTAAAGACGACGGTCGCCCCCCCCGCCGTTACGGGTGCGGGCGGCGCGACCCCCCCACCGCCGGACCTGTCGCCGATCGTGATCAACGAGGTCAGCGTGGTAGGCAGCCGGTGCGGCCCGTTCGCGACGGCGGTCGAGGCGTTGTCGGCGGGCGAGGTGGATGTGGTATCGCTGATCAGCCGGCGGATGAAGCTGGCGGACGGCGCGGGGCTGTTGGAGGCGGCGCGGAAGCCGGGGGTGTTGAAGGTGTTGTTGGAGGTGTAGGGGCAGATGTGTGGAGGGGCATCGATCACCCACAGATGAAATCTGTGGGCTTCTGGGGTTTGCTGATTCAAGAGTGCGGCCGCTCCGCTGCTACATGTCCATGATGCCGGTGTAGATCAGGATACCCAGCCCGATCGCCAGGGCGAGCCGGTACCAGCCGAAGGGCGCGAGGCCGCGGCGGGTGAGGAAGCCGACGAACCACTTGACGGCCAGCGCGGCGGAGAAGGTCGCGGCGACGAAGCCGATGACGATGGGGACCCACCCAAACTCGGTGATCATTTCTTCGCCGCCCCGCATCGCGGAGTAGCCGGTCGCGGCGCTCAGGGTGATGAGCCCGAGCAGGAAGCTGAACTCGGCGGCCGCCTTGGCACGCAGCCCAAGCAGCAGCGCGGCGACGATGGTCATCATGCTCCGGCTGGTGCCGGGCCACATCGCGATGCACTGGCCAAACCCGATCAGGAGCGCGATGCGCCAGTTGACATCCTCGATCTCGAGGTCGGACCGCCCTTCCAAAAGTTTTTGGTTCCACGCGACGGCGAGCATCAGCCAGGCGCCGACGAACAGCGCGCCGATGACGGGCCAGGGCTTGAAGAGCGCTTCCTCGATCGTGTCGTTGAGCAGTGGGCCCAGCACCGCAGCCGGGAGGAACGCGATCATCAGGTTGATCGCGAGCCGCCGCCCTTCCGTGTCTTGGCCGATGAGCCCCCGGCACATCTGCGCGACGCGGGCGCGGTAGAGCCCGAGCACCGCTGCGATCGCGCCGGCCTGGATCACGATGTTGAAGCTGTCGATCGCCCGCTTGGTGTCGGCCGTATCGCCGCTGAGCCCGAGTGCCCACGACGCGAGGATCAGGTGCCCGGTCGAGCTGACCGGGAGGTACTCGGTGAGCCCTTCGACGATGCCCAGGATGACGGCCTGCCACCAATCCATACGATCCATCCGTCCGAGAAAAAACAAACCGGCCCCAGCGCCCGGCCCCTACCCTATCGGCCAATGTGCGGGGGGGAGTGTAGCGGCAGAGCAGATACTTCAATCCAATGCTTTGACATCGAAACACGTCTGAAAATGAAGTATGTAGCAACTGTTTAGCCGGCGGCCTACGGACGTCGGACTTTCACCGGTAGGTATACTTGATCGGGTTGGCCGCCCCTCTTTTCCGGTATTCGTCTGGTATCCGCTTCCCAACATACTCGGCGTACAAACTTTCCGGCGCTTGATGCCCGGCGAACCCATGCCGCCCAGGAACCGGTTCGCGCCCCGGAAAGTGATCGGCGGTTGCAGGCTGCCACTGCTCCGCAACAAAGGCATCCACTATCACACCACGCCTGACCGCCAGCACAACCTCGGCACGGGCGGCCTTCTTTGGGCTGATCCGCCAGGCGTACCGCGTTGCTTCGTAGAGAGATGTCTCAGACGAGCTGTGATTCACATTGATCAAAATCACGCGATGCCGGAACACGGCAGGGGCGGCCTGATACCGACGGACGATTTCATCCGCGTGCATCGCGCCGAAGTCATTGCTGCCCGCCCCGACGACGGCATTGGTGAGGCCGGGGTATGCATCGATCAGGGCCGCCTCGACCTCGTATGCGGTGCGATCATCCATCCCATGCCGGTGTATCACGTGCGCAACTTCGAAGCCCGCCAAGCGTATCTCACGGATACGTCTCAGCTTGTCCGCAGGATCATCCCCGTCGATATCTGCCTGCACATGAGCGAACACCCGATTGCCTTTGCCCTTACCTACGTAGAAAGTCTCCCCGTTTCGCGGATCGATCAGGCGATACACATAAGTGTGCAAACGGTCCACCACCTCTTGCGAAAAACCCGTGGGCATAGAAAACTCCATAGCGGCCGCTCATTCGACCTGTTGGATCATAATGCTGGACGGGCTTTCGCGAATTGCTGTTTCTGCCCCACCAATCTACAATCCAATCATCCGGATAAACGGATGTATCCAAGCCGCCCCACGCCCCCGGAACGCCACCACGATGCCTGACACCCGCCCCGGCCTGACCTTTCTTGAACTGCTTGAGCAGCGCGTCGTCTTCCTCGACGGGGCGATGGGCACGTCGATCCACAAGCTCGACCTCGACCTGGAGACCGACTACCTCGGCAAAGAAAACTGCACCGAGGTGCTCGTGCTCACCCGGCCCGACGCGATCCGGACGATCCATGAAGAGTACCTCGCCGCCGGGGCCGACGGGGTCGAGACCGATACGTTCGGCGCGATGCCGCACGTGCTTTGCGAGTTTGATCTGCAGGACCGCTGCCGGGAGATCAACGTCAAGGCCTGCGAGCTTGCGCGCGAGGCCTGTGACAAGTACGCGACGCCGGAGAACCCGCGCTATGTGATCGGCTCGATGGGCCCGGGCACGAAGCTCATCTCGCTGGGGCAGGTGGACTGGGACACGCTGTACGCCTCGTACCTCGCCCAGGCCAAGGGGCTGATCGAGGGCGGCGCGGATGTGATCCTGATGGAGACGTGCCAGGACATCCTGATGATCAAGTGCGCGCTCAATGCCGTGCTTGACGCGATGGACGAGATGGGCGTGAAGCCGGCCGTGACTGCGGAGGAAAACGCGGCGGGCGGGCTGCCGATCATGGTGCAGGTGACGATCGAGAACACCGGCACGATGCTGACGGGGACGGATATCGGCGCGGCGGCGCACGTGCTTGCGGGCTTCCCCATCGCGTCGATCGGGATGAACTGCGCGACCGGGCCCGAGGACATGGCCGAGCACATCAAGTTCCTCGGGCAACACTGGCCCAGGCACATCTCGGTGCTGCCCAACGCCGGGCTGCCGACGCTTGTGGCCGGGGAGACGGTCTACCCGCTCCAGCCCGAGCCGTTCGCGCAGACGATGACGAAGTTTGCCGACCGCTTTGGCCTGTCGATCGTCGGCGGCTGCTGCGGCACCACCCCGCAACACATCGGCGCGACGCGCAAGGCGATCGGCGAGCGATTGGCCGAGAAGCAAAAGAAAAAACCGCTCGTCCCCTCCGTCACCTCGCTCTACAGCCCGACCGAGTACCGGCAGGACCTGTCGCTCTTGAACGTCGGCGAGCGCTGCAACTCGTCCGGCTCGCGGAAGTTCAAGCGGCTGCTCGAGGCCGAGGACTGGGACGAGATCGTCTCGCTGGGCCGGGAGCAGATGCGCGAGGGCTCGCACGTGCTCGACGTCAACGTGGACTACGCCGGCCGCGACAACGCGCGCGACATGTACGAGGTCGTGTCGCGTCTGGTGCGTCAGGTCGATGCGCCGCTGATGCTCGACTCCACCCAGCCCAAGACGATCGAGGCCGGCCTCCGCGCCGCGGGCGGCAAGTGCCTGATCAACTCGGGCAACCTCGAAGACGGAGAAGAAAAGTTCGCCGAGATGTGCGGGCTGGCACGCAAGTACCAGGCCGGGCTCGTGCTGGGCACGATCGACGAAGACCCCGAAGAGGCGATGGCCCGCACCGCCGACCGGAAGATCGCAATCGCGAAACGCATGTACGACCTCGCGGTCAACAAGTACCGGCTCAAACCCGCTGACCTGATGTTCGACCCGCTCGTCCTGCCGATCTCAACGGGCATGGACAAGGACCGGCGGTCGGGCCTCGAAACCATCGAAGGCGTCCGCCGCATCGCCGAGCAGATGCCCGAATGCCAGACGACCGTCGGGCTCTCCAACATCAGCTTCGGCCTGAAGCCCGCGGCACGGCAGGTGCTCAACTCGGTGTTCCTGTACGAACTCCAGCAGGCCGGCCTGACCAGCGCGATCGTGCACGTCAGCAAGATCCTGCCCAAGCAACGCATCCCCGAGGACCAGTGGGACGCGGCGCTCGACCTGATCTACAACCGCCCCGCCGCCGAGCCCGTGACGCTTGAGGACGGCGCTCAGACGACCGACCCGCTGCAGATCTTCATCAACCTGTTCCCCGACGACGCGGCCGTGCAGTCGACCAAGGTCGACATCGCCGAGCTGCCGCTCGAAGAACGCCTGCAGAAACACATCATCGACGGCGAAAAGAAGGCGCTCGACACCACGCTCGACGAGGCGCTCACCAAGTACAAGCCGCTGGAGATCGTCAACGACCACCTGCTCGAAGGGATGAAGGTCGTCGGCGAGTTGTTCGGCAGCGGGCAGATGCAGCTCCCGTTCGTGCTGCAATCCGCCGAGGTGATGAAGATGGCCGTCGCGCACCTCGAACCGCACATGGAGAAGGTCGAGGGCTCGACCAAGGGCTCGATCGTCCTCGCCACCGTGCGCGGCGACGTGCACGACATCGGCAAGAACCTCGTCGACATCATCCTCACCAACAACGGCTACACCGTCCACAACATCGGCATCAAGCAGCCGATCAACGCGATCCTCGACAAGTGGAACGAAACCAAGGCCGACGCGATCGGTATGTCGGGCCTGCTCGTCAAGTCCGTCAACGTGATGGAAGAAAACCTCGGCGAGATGAACACGCACGGCGCGCTCCCGCCCGTCCTGCTCGGCGGCGCCGCGCTGGCCAAGAACTACTGCGAAGGCCACCTCCGCAGCGTCTACGACGGCAGCGTGTTCCACGGCAAGGACGCCTTCGAGGGCCTCCGCCTCATGGACATGATCTGTGCCGGCAGCATCGACGAGCTCAACGCCGAGATCGACGCCCGCAACACCGAACGCGAAGGCAAGCAGCAAAAGATCGACGCCCTCAAAGCGAAGTCCGACGCCTCGGCGGAGGGGGCTTCAGCCCCCGGCTCCCCCAACTCCGCGACCGCCCTGCTCCCCGCCCCGGTCCGTTCGTCGAGCGTAGACACCGACATCGACATCCCCACCCCCCCCTTCTGGGGCGACCGCGTGGTCGAAGATGTCGACCTCGACGCCGTCTACGCCTACATCAACACCAACGCCCTGTTCAAGACCCAGTGGCAGTTCGTCCGCGGCGACCGCGACACCAAGACCTACGAAGACCAGCTCAAGTACGAGGTCCAGCCGATCTTCGACCGCCTCAAGCAGCAGCTACGCGACGACGATGTCCTCGACGGCAAAGTCACCTACGGCTACTTCCCCTGCAACTCCGACCCCGAGAAACCCAACGACCTCATCGTCTTCGACCCTGTCGACCACGACAAAGAGATCGAGCGTTTCACTTTCCCCCGCCAGGACATCCGCAAGAAGCTGTGCATCAGCGACTACTTCGCGCCGCTGGGTTCGGGCAAGAAGGATGTGCTCCCCGTGCAGTGCGTGACGATGGGCCAGAAGGTCAGCGAGGTGGCCGGCGAGCTGTTCAAGGCCAACAACTACCGCGAGTACCTCTACGTCCACGGCATGGGCGTCGAATGCGCCGAGGCCCTGGCCGAGCTCTGGCACAAGCGCATCCGGCAGGAGCTGGGCATCGCGACCGACGACGCCAGCAAGATCACGCAGCTCTTCACGCAGAAGTACCGCGGCAGCCGCTACAGCTTCGGCTACCCCGCCTGCCCGGACATGTCCGACCAGGACATACTTTGGCGTCTGATGAAACCCGAGCGCATCGGCTGCGTGCTGACGGAGAACTGGCAGATCGACCCCGAGCAGTCCACCAGCGCCATCATCTGCCACCACCCGCAGGCGAAGTACTTCAACGTGTGACGCATTGAGTCAGGGGTAAGCCGAGGCTAGTCGCGTGTGTCGTCCGCAACGGTATGCTGTTGTCCCTCGAGAGGAAACAGCATGCCCAACCCAGACCGACGTTCGTTCCTGGCTGGCTCTGCCGCCGCCGCAGCCACCGCACTGGGGGTGCCTCTTGCCCGTGCCAAGACGGCTTCCACCCCCGCTTGCAAACAGGCCGGCGACCGTTCCGGTGGTGCGCGGGCGAGCAACCCGATCGCGGTTTCGACGTATTCGTTCTGGCGGTTTGCGGAGGGGACGCCGCCGGGGATGGACTTCTGCATTCGGCAGGCGTCGGAGATGGGGTTTGATGGGGTCGAGCTCCTTGAAGTGCAGATGCAGCGCAAGGACAGGCAGTACCTCAACGTGCTCAAGCGGCAGGCGATGGTTGCGGGTCTGGACCTGTGCGGGATGAGCACGCACCAGGGGTTTGTGTCGCCGGACCGCGCGTATCGGCGGGCGAATATCGAGCGGACGACGGCGTCGCTCGAACTCGCCTACGCGCTAGGCATCCCGACGATCCGCGTGAACACCGGGCGTTGGGGGACGAGCGGTAGCTTCGACGAGTTGATGGAGAACAAGGGGATCGAGCCGACGCTGGAGGGGTACACGGACGACCAGGGGTTTGCGTGGGTGATCGATGCGTACGGCGAGCTCGCGCGGGTCGCGGAGAAGCTCGGGATCGTGATGGGGCTCGAAAACCACTGGGGGCTCGGGCGCACGGCCGAGGGGGTGCTGCGGGTGATCGAGGCGGTCGATTCGCCCTGGCTGCAGGCGACGCTGGACACGGGCAACTTCCTCGAGGACCAGTACGCGCAGTACCGCCGGCTGGCCGCGGCGGCGGTGTTTGTGCAGGCGAAAACATACTTCGGCGGCGGGGTGTGGTACGAGCTGGATATCGACTACGCGCGGGTCGTGCAGACGCTGCGCGAAGTGGACTACCGCGGGTATGTGTCGCTGGAGTTCGAGGGGCAGGAAGACGTGCGCACGGCGGTGCCCAAGTCTTTGGCGCTGCTGCGCGAAGCATTCAGCGCGTGAGCATTGCTGCAATTGCGTGATGCTTGTTTAGCCGACCGCCCAACGGGCTGCGCGTGGGGTTGTTGCACGCCAAACACACGATGCTGTCGGCAGAACCCCCGCACACAGCAGCCCTGCGGACAGGGCAGTTGTGTGGCAGCCAGGCATTGGGTCAGTAACTCGCGTAGGGGTCAGGTGGTTGCTCGTCGGCAGGGTAGATGGTGAAGTCGTCGCGGCCGGGGATGGGGGTGCCGCACTCGGGGCAGTGGGTGCCGTTGGAGCCGCGGAGGTCGTAGGCGCAGTTCATGCAGACGCCGCCGGCGACGTCGGGGGTGCGGCGGGCTTTTTCGCGCTGGTCTTTGGTGATGCGCTGGATGACGAGGATGGCGAGCAAGGCAGCGCCCGCGCCGAGGAGCGAGCCGAAGGCGTCGACCCATACGCCCATCGCGAGGAGGTCGGGCGAGCCGTCGAGCCGCCAACTGATCTGGGTCAGGAGCCCGCCGAGGACCCACACGACCCACCAGAGCGGGATGATGCCGGGGAGGACGCCGAGGTGCCAGCGGTCGCCGGTCGTGTTGGGGTCGCTGGCGCGTGCGATCTCGCAGGTGACGAGGCAGGGCATGACGAGGTTGGCGATCGGGATGAAGAACCAGCCGACGGACCAGCCCGGTGAGTAGGTCATGGTGTGCGCGCCGAGCGCGCGGGCGTTGCGGTTGGCGCGGTGGATCCACATGCAGAAGAAGACGACGGAGGGGATGTAGCAAAGCAGGTCGAGGATGGCGAGGCCGAAGATGCTGATCAGGGCCGCGAGCTGGGGGTCGCTGAGCTGTATGGTGTCGTCGATGAGCGGTGCCGGGTCGGTAGCCATCATGCCCATGACGATGCAGGCGTAGCCGAGCCCTAAGGCGAACTGGATCCAGAGCAGGACGATCAGGAGTGGGCGGATGATGCGTCGTTCCTGGTAGGCGTAGTGCATGCTCGCTCCGGGGGAGTTGGATGTGGCGGTAATGGGGTGAGAGGTCGAGCCGTGTTGTTGCGACTGGGGAGACGCGGTGCAGGCGCCATGATAGCTTCGGGGGTGAGGCGGCGCGGGCTGGGGCGGGGCGCCCTGCTGTTTGCGGATTCCGGCTATCGCGGTGTGAAGCAGCGGCTGCCGAGTTGCGCGTGGCGCGGAGCGGGCGTGTGCGCGCCAATGCAGATGCGTGTGTGATGCGAGAGAGAAAAATAGAAAAGAAAAAAGAAGCGTGACACGGATGTTGTGCGCGATATCGCAGGGCTTTGGGGCTACCACTTCCAGATGGAGGTGATGTCGTCGGTGTGCTCGCCGGGGAGGATGGCGTTGCGGAGGGTGTAGATTGGGGCGTGGGGCGGGCAGAAGACCCGGGGGTAGACCGGGAGCTTGAGGAGGTCGGTGGAGCCGATGCCGCGGGGGATGAGCATGAGTGTGTCGCGGTGGCGGATCATCCCGGCATTGAGGCTGAGGGGCAGGTCGGAGGCGTTGAAGAGCGGGCGGGTGATCCCAGGGAATCGGACCTGCCCGCCGTGGTTGTGGCCGGCGAAGGCGAGGTGGGCGCCAAGGTCGGCGCAGAGCGGGAGGTCGTCGGGCCGGTGGGTGAGTGCGATGCGCAGGCGTTCGGGGGTGTTGCCTGTCGCATCTTGATCGTCGAGCAGCGCCCCGACAGCGAGCGCAGCCCGTGTTCCGTCGGGACGGCGTTTACGGCCTTCGCGCCCCAGGCCGATGAGATCGATGGGCAGGTCATCCAGCGACACCGCATCATCCATCAGCCACTGGATCGGGAGTTCGGCGGCCTGTTCGATGAACTCGGGGGTGTCGTGATTGCCCAAGACGCCGAACCAGCCGTGGACGGGCTGGACGGCTTGGGTCAATTCCTTGAGGTACCGCAGCGCCGCGTCAGGTGGGCGATGGCGGATCATGTAGTCGCCGGTGAGCAGGCCGAGGTCGAGGCGGACTTTGTTGAGCTGGTAGGCAAGCCGGCTAAGGCGCTGGGTGGGTTTGACGATGTGGAGGTCGGTGAGATGGGCGACCCTGAGGCCCGCCCCGCCAGAAACGGCTCTTTTGGAGCGGGATCCGCCCGAAAAGGAGGCGGGGATGGCGGGGTGGCCGACGTCGACGGATTCGGTGAGGCCGTAGGCGAGTGGCATGGCGGCATGATAGCGGCGCATTGCTTGCCAGGATCACCGCAAGTCCTTATCTTGTAGGGGTTGCGGACCGCAGGGTTGGATGCGGGCTGGCTGTTGATGCCGCCCCACTGCCCGCCGAGCGGTCTTGGATACCTCCCCCCTCCAGCCAGGAGCCAGCGCGATGGCGAAGATGTTTTACACGCTCGAAGAGGCCGCCAGCAAACTCGGCGTCGATGAGCAGACCGTCAAGGACATGGCCGCCCGCAACGAACTCCAGCAGTTCCGCGACGGCGACAAGCTCATGTTCAAGCGCGACCAGATCGACGCGAAGTCCTCGGGCGGCGCCTCGGATGGCCCGATCCCGCTGGCAGACTCCGCGATCAACGACGCGATCGACCTCAAGGCCGACACCGTCGCCCCACTGGAAGACAGCCGCGAAGCGACCGGCGTGAGCGTGTTCGACGCGAACGAAGTTGAACTCGCCGACCCCCTGGCCCAGACGCAGGTGACCCAGCCGGTCATCGACGACGAAGACCTCGCCCTCGAGTCGGTCGGCTCGGGCTCGGGCCTGCTCGACCTCACCCGCGAGTCGGACGACACCTCGCTGGGTGCCGAACTCCTTGACGAGATCTACCCCGGCGGCGGCGACACGGGCATGGGCACCGGCACGGGCATGGCGATGGACTCAGCCGTCGGCTCCTCCGGCGTCTTCGACGGCGCGATCTCGATGGAGACCGGGCAGTCCGGCCCCTCGGGGCTCGAGAACCTGTCCACCGGCCCCGCGGTAGCCGCGGCGGGCACAGGCGCGGGCGCTGCCGCAGCCGCCACCTACGAAGCAGAGGAGCATGACCCGGCCGGCAGCGGCTTTGGTGCGGGGATGCTCTTTGGCGTCATCGCCGCGATGATCATCGGCATCGCCGTTGTTATCCCGATCCTCGGCGGCGTCGAGAGCAAGCTGCTCGAAACGATCAACCCGATCGAAAAGCCCAACAACGTTTACATCCTCGCCGGCGTCCTGCTGCTGGTCAGCATCGTCTTCGGCGTCATCGGCATGGTCGTGGGCAAAGCCACTTCCAAGTAAACCCGACGCCTAGTCGTGCAGCCGCACGATCCAAACGAACTCCAGCAAGCCGGCCATCAGGTCGGCTTGTTTTTTGCTTGAGCAGCGATTGAAGTGATTCGAACAACCCATCAACGCTTCGCTGGCATGGCTTGTGGAAAGCGCTGCTATACGCTCGCCCGGCTACAATGCCCAATCTGCCTCGGCTGCCGCGACGGCCGAGGCCCCGATGACGTGACAAGGACATCAAGCCGACCATGCTCAGCCCGCTTGCCAAACAGGAAACGATGACGATCACGGCGGTCGGTGTGCTGCTGTCGGCCGCGGCATTGCTGCTTTGGTGGTGGTGGCTGATCCCTGTGATTGCGCTGGCCACGATCGCGCTGCTCGCGTTTTTCCGGGATACCGACCGCCGGACCCCGACCCAGCGCGGCGTCATGACCGCCCCCTCCGACGGCCGGATCAGCTCCGTCCACGAACTCAAACACTACGGACCGCTCGACGGCCCGGCGACCTGCATCCGCATCTTCATGAGCGTGTTCGACGGCCACATCAACTACAGCCCGTACCACAGCGAAGTCGCCTCGATCGCGCACAAAGACGGCGCGCACCTCAACACGCTCAAGCCCGAGTCGGCCGAGGACAACGAGTCGAACCTGATCGTGCTGGTGCACCCGACGCGCGGCTACCCGATGGCGGCGGTGCGTCAGGTCGCGGGCATGCTCGCCCGGACGATCGTCTGCTCGGCCCACGAGGGGCAGGTCCTCCAACGCGGCCAACGCATCGGGCTCATCAAGCTCGGCTCGACGACCGAGCTCTACATCGCCCACGACCTCGCCCCGCAGGTCCAGGTCCGCCAGGGCCAGAAGGTCGTCGGCGGTGTGACCGTACTTGCGCAGATCACGCCCAAGGAAGGCGCGGCGATCGTGGCAAGGCCCGAGCGTGAGGCGTCGGACCCGAAGCCGGGCGAGTCAGAGGCGGTGGACAACGGGGACACCGCACAGGCCGATGGGGTTGAGGAAGAGCCAGTCGAGGTCGAGGCGTAGGGCGGATTCGAGTCGTGCAATGCGTTGGTCAGCCGGCGGCCTACGGACGCTGGTCCGATCAGGCGTAGGGTGGGTGGGGCGAGTCCGCGAGCGCAACCCACCGCGATGAAACAAATCTATTGTCAGCTCCCGGTGGGTTACGCTCGCTGTGCTCGCTCCACCCACCCTACGCCGATTGCAGTTCAACCGCCGCGTTCGATGCGTACGACTTCGCGGTAGTTGTTCTGGAAGAACTTGCGCCAGACGATGCGTTTGGCTTCGATGAGGTGCTTGTCGTCGAGCAGGGCGCTGAGGTGGGCGTCGAAGGCGTTGAGGGTGGCGACGACTTCACCATGCCGGTCGTGCTCGGGGTCGAGCTGGATGGCCTGCCACTGCGCGGCGAGTTCGGCGTCGGGCCAGGTGAGTGTGAGTTCTTCGGGCATCGCGTCGAAGAGCGCGAGCATCTCGGCGTATCGGCTGTGCTGTGGGTGCTGCGGGTCGCTGGCTCGGATAAGGGCTTCCCACGCGGCGACGAGTTCGCCGTGGATGTCGATCGCCATCGCCTGCGTGATGGGCGCGATCGCGCCGAAGTAGTTGGGGGTTGCGTCGGGGAACGGCACCGCAGTGGGGAACGGATCAACCTCACGGTCGACCCACGCGGCACGCTCGGCGTCGTGATACATGTCGCTGCGGATGGGTTTGCGGCGAAGCTCGTAGCGTGTCGGGCGGACGAGGTCGCCTGTCGCCCCGCTGCCCTCCCCTGCTGTCAGTTCGATCGCGCGCTGCCAGATGCCCTGGGCGTCGGTGCTCAGCAGCCAACTAATGAACTCGCGGGCGAGGTCGGGCTCGGGCGCGCCGCGCAGCAGCGTGATCGGGTCGGCGGTCGTCGCGGTGGTGCTCTTACCGTCCTCGATGGGGTCGGCGTAGCCCATGCGGTCACCGCCGATGATTCCGGCCTGGTAGCGGGCGTAGAAGTCGATACACATCCCGGCTGCGGCATCACCGCGCGCGACGTCGTTGGGCACAGTGCTCGAACTCGTGGTGAAGTAGCGTGCGTTGGCGAATGTTCGGCGGAGGGTCTGCCAGCCCTGGGTCCAGCCCTGGCGCTTGACGAGCGTGTTGAAGGTCGAGGCGATCGACCCGCTGTGCCCGGGGTCGGCCAGCGCGATCCAGCCGCGGTACTCGGGCGCGGCGAGGTCGGACCAGGTGGTCGGTTCCTCGGCCCCGATCCGTTCCAGGACATCGCGGTTGTAGACGATGCCGAAGCTGGAGAGTGTGACGCCGGTCCAGCCGAGCACTTCGATGTCTTGGCCGTCTTCGACAAAGGTGTACCGCCGGTAGAGCCGCTCGCCGCCGATGCGTGGCGCGGGGAACGCGGCCGCGAAGAGCGCGTCGTCGATGAGCGGGTCGTCGACGATGCGGATCATCGTTTCGTTGCCGCCAGCCGTGACCTTGATGCCGCCGGCGATCTTGCCGTGGTCGTAGTCGCCGCCGCCGAAGAAGAGGTCTGCACCGATGCCCTCGTCGAGGTCGGCCCCGCGGTCGATCATGGCCTGGTACTGGCTGAGGATGCTCTTGCGGATGTCGCTCGTGCCGCCGGGGCTTCGCCAGTCGAACTTCACGGCGGGCAGCCCCTGCTCGGTGCGCCAGCGGTTGTAGGCCTGGCCGAGCTCGAAACGGATCTGCTCGTTGTGCGGGGTGAAGATCACCAGCCGGGGCGCATCGGCCTTGTTCGAGGAGGCGAGTGACCCGGTCTCGCCCTTGCCCGGCCGGAGCAGCACCGGCAGGCCGACGATGACGACCAGCAGGAGGACGATGACGATCTTGGGCAGGTGGTCACGCATGTGATCTAAAGGATATCGCGTGGGGGTGGGCGTTGCCGCTGCGGTACAAGACAGACCCACTGATAGAATCTGTGGGCTTCGGCTAGCGATTGTTGAGCTGCTCGATGATCTGGGCCGTGGTTTTGGCAAGGAGTTGGGCGGTTTGCGCGATGGATTGTTCGGGCATGAGCCCTTCGCCGATGACGTGGTAGCCGGTGAGGCCGTGTTCGAGGGCGAGTTCTGCGCCTTCGCCGACGCAGCCTACGAGGGCGATACAGGGGACGCCGGCGGCTTTTGCCCGTTTGGCGACAGCTATCACGGCCTTGCCCTGGAGCGACTGGCGGTCGAGCCGGCCCTCGCCGGTGATGACGAGGTCGGCCTGTGCGAGGTGGCGGTCGAAGCCAATAGCGTCAAGCACCAACTGCGCGCCGGGGTCGAGCTCTGCGCCCAGCATCGCGACCAGCCCCCCGCCGACACCACCGGCGGCGCCTGCGCCGGGCAGTTGGGCGACGTCGGGCAGCCCGGCCGTGCGCCAAGCAATAGCGAGGTCGCGCAGGCCGGCGTCGAGTTGTTCGACTTGTTCGGGGGAAGCGCCTTTCTGCGGGCCGTAGACGTGCGCTGCGCCGTTGGGGCCGTGCAGCGGGTTGCTGACGTCGCAGGCGATGCGGAGGGTGGCGGGCCGGTCGGCCGAGGCGTGGTGGATGCGCGGGTCGTGGCAGCGCCAGTCGGTGTTGCTGTTTGCGACGGCGGTGAGGTCGCCGCCGGTGACGGGACGGTTGATGGTATGCCCGGCTTCGTCTTGCAGGGGGAGGCCGAGGGCCTGCGCGATGCCGAGCGCGGCGTCGGTGGTGGCGCTGCCGCCGATGCCGAGGAGGATACGCTGCGCGCCGTGGTCGAGGGCGTGGCGGATGAGCGTGCCGGTGCCGAAGGTCGTGGTCTTTGTAGGGTCGCGTTCGTGGCGTGCGAGGCGTTCGAGGCCGGACGCGTCGGCGAGTTCGATGACGGCGGTACTCGGCCGGCGGTCGGTCGCCGAGGCGAGCGCGTAGCGTGCGTGGATCGGTCGGCCCAGCGGGTCGGTGGTTTCGACACGCTGCATCTGCGACTCGCCGAGGCTGTAGGCCATCGCCTGGACAAACCCCTCGCCGCCGTCGGACATGGCGAGGGTGTCGGCGATGTAGGCGGCGTCGTCGAGGGCCTGGGCAATCCCGTCGGCGATGGCTTTGGCGGCATCTGCGGCGGGCAGCGCGTCTTTGAAGCTGTCGGGTGCGATGAGGATGCGCATCGGGTAATCGTAGTCTTTCGCGTCGTCGTCAGCCCGGCAGAAAACGGATGCTGGCGTGTCACACGCGGCAGCGGCATGAGGTGTATGCTTTCCTGTCAAACGTGTTCTGGCGCAAGACGCATAGGTTGCGCACGCGTTAGGCGGAATCGTTCCTTCGCCGAAAGGGGGCCTTCATGGCTGCTGCGAGCTTTGCATCGATCATCGTGCTCTTGCTGCTGGTGCTTGTGGTGTTCGGGCTCGTCACCGGGCTGGTGCTCTGGCTGACGGCCGGCAAGACGAGGGGCGGCGGCGAGATGGCGTGCGGCGGGTGCGGCTACTCGGTGCGCGGGCTTGAGCAGCTCAACTGCCCCGAGTGCGGCGCGGACCTGCGCACAGTCGGCATCCACAGCGGCGGGTCGGCGGGCAAACGCACGGCCGGCATCATCCTGACCATTGTCTGCGGGCTGCTGCTGCTTTCGTGCTGTGGGATGGGGGCGTTTAGTTGGCTGTTCGCTGCAAGGCCCTCCAGCATCTCCAAGCCTGCCCAGTTATCTCCAACACGATCTGCGCCCGTTCAGGCCGCCCCGCCCGCCATGCCTGTCGATCCATCCTCGGGTGCTGAAGACCCGGCAGCAGAAGATGTCATCGTCGAGGGTGAAGACCTCCCGGAGTAGCCGGCGATCTAGGCGGCGTCCTGTGTCGCGGTGCGCGGTGTGCGTCCGGCACGTTTGCTGTAGGCGTCGAGCGACTCGGCGACGATGGAGCCCTGGATGACCGGCGTCACGGTCGATTCCAGGTCGACCGAAAACGTGTAGCGCGGATCGAGCGTTGGGGCCGGCTGCCCCCCGGGCAACGGGTGTTGACGGGGCACGACGGGGCGCGGCCGGTCGGCCTGCTGAACACTGAGGCCCGCCGCGTGCTGTGACTGCTTACGCAGTTCGACGGCCCGGCGGCGGATGTCTTGCTCGGCCTGCTCCGCCTTGCCACGAGATTCGTCGGCGAGTTTCGCGAGCGCCGCGGCCAAAGACTGGCCCGAGGCCTGGGCGATACGCGTGATTGACGTCACACGCTTGGCGGCGTCGGCTTCGAGCCCGGCGAGCTGGGCCTGCGCCTGCTTGTCGAGGTCAGCGAGGCCCTGCGTGATGCGGCGTTGCAGCACGTCGTCCACCCGCTCGGGCAGGGACGCCGCGAGCGTATCGACCCGCCGGCCCGCGTCGGCGACCACCGCATCAAACCGACGGGTCAACGGCGCGAGCGCATCCTCGACATCGACATCGAGCTCGGCGATCTTCGCCTGCACCGCCTGCTCCAGCGCGCCGGTGCGCTCGACCAGGTGCCGGTCCAGCTCGGCCTTGATCGGCGCCGCCAGCTCCGTGGCCTGCTCTTTCGCATCGTTGAGCGCGCGGGCCAGGTGCTTGTCGACCGCCTCGGCCGCCTGCTTGTGCATCTGCTGCATACGGGCGACGCGCTTGTCGATCGCGCGGTCCATCTCGACGAGCTGCTTCAGACGCGTCGCGATCGGCTCCTCGGTCTGCGCCAGGTGCTGGCGGACTTCTTCGGCGACCTCGCCCGCACAGGCCTGCACGGCCTGCTTCGCCGCATCAATGTCACACTTGAACTGCTGAGCGTGCTCGACCTGCGCGGCAAAGGCGTCGGTCGCGGCCTGGATCACGTGCCGCATCGCGTTCACCCGCTCGGTGCGGATGTCGATCTCGTGCTGCGTCTGGGCGAGGGTGTCGAGCCGGTCTTGCACGACGCGGTCGAGCTGCTGGATCTTGTCGGTGAGTTTGACGACCTGGTCGGCCGGCGCGGGGCCGCCCTGCGTATCGAGGTGGGCACGCTGCTGTTTCTGGGCCTGGGCGAGGCGTAGCCGTTCGTCCCGGGCCCGGTCGGCGGCGGCGTGGAGCTCACGGATGAGCGCGCGGGTCGTCTCCGCCGAGGCGGCGGGTTCGGGGTGTGAGTCAGAAACTTGGGCTGGCAAGACATCGGGCACGACAGAAACTCCACGATCGGTCACAATACCGGCCCGCGCGTTGCGGGGAGACGTTGGACTTATCGGCACGACGCCCGACCCCGTCGCAGTACCACGCGCTGGACGATGAGATACCCCGGCCCACCGCGGCCCGGCAGGGTGTTATCGGGCACACGAGGGATTCACGATGGGCATACTCGACATCATGGGCGTCCTGGTCGCGCTCGCGGCCGCGCTGGCGTACATCAACCACCGGTTCCTGAGGCTGCCCACAACCGTCGGGCTCATGCTCCTGGCGCTCATCAACGCCGGCGTCGTGCTCGCCCTCGGGCAGGTCTACCCCCCCGCGATCCAGAGCGCCCAGAACCTCATCGGCTCGATCGACTTCAACCAGACCCTCATGCACGGCATGCTCGGCTACCTGCTCTTCGCAGGCGCACTCCACGTCAACCTCGCCGACCTCAAGCAACAAAAACTCCTCATCGCCCTGCTCGCGACGATCGGCGTCCTCATCACCACCTTCCTCGTAGGCGGCTTCGCCTATGGCATCACGCAGCTCCTGGGCATCGAGGTCAAGTTCCTCCACTGCCTGATCTTCGGCAGCGTCATCGCCCCGACCGACCCGATCGCGGTGCTGTCGATTGTGAAGAAACTCGGCGCGCCTAAGTCGCTCGAAACGAAGATCGCTGGCGAGTCGCTGTTCAATGACGGCGTCGGCGTGGTCGTGTTCATCGCGCTGATGGGCATCGCGGGGTTGGGGGGCGGGCATGGAGAGGCACACGAGCCCGAATCGCACGAAACCACCGTGAACCAGATACAGGATGCGTATGGGATCGGGGCCATCGGGATACCAGAAGATGAAAATGAAGCAGAGACAACGCCTCGCCGGGTCGATATAGACGGCCTGCGAGCGGTGTTTGACTTCGAGACCGGTACGTTTTCAGAGGTTGAAGTCGGCGAGGTGCTGATCGACGGGGAGTCCGTCGAGCGTCGAGAAGCAGAGCAGATAGCGGACACGATCGTCGATGTTCCCGCTCCATACGATCCGGGTGCGAACACCATCGTGCCGCCGCTCGAACACGAAACACACCGGGAGATCGCCGACACTGCTGAAGCTGTGGTCCGCTGGGGCGAGATCGCCAAACTCTTCGCCCTCGAAGCCGGCGGCGGGATCGCGCTCGGGTTCCTGCTCGGCGTGATCGCCTTCACGCTCATCCGCTCGATCGACCACTACACGACCGAGATCCTCTTGTCCCTCGCTGTCGTCACCGGCGGGTACGCGCTGGCGTACAAGCTGCACGTCTCGGGCCCGCTGGCAATGGTCGTCGCGGGGTTGCTGCTGGGCAACCACGGCCGGGCGCTGGCGATGAGCGACAAGACCCGGGACCACTTGGACACATTCTGGGAACTCGTCGATGAGCTGCTCAACGCGGTGCTGTTTGTCTTGATCGGGCTGGAGGTGTTGGTCTTGTCGTTCGAGGGCAAGTACCTCTTGGCCGGGGCGTTGGCGGTGCCGGCGGCGCTACTCGCAAGGTTCATCTCGGTCGGCGGGGTGATGAGTGTGCTCAAGACCAAACGCAGCTTCACGCCCAACGCCGTGAAGATCGTCACCTGGGGCGGGCTGCGTGGCGGCATCTCGATCGCGATGGCCCTGTCGCTCAAGGACGGGCTCAGCCACGGCAGCGAAACCGACGCCGCGGCCGGCAACGCCCTGCTCACGATGGCCTACGTCGTCGTCGCCTTCTCGATCCTCGTCGGCGGGCTGACGGTCGGGCCGTTGCTCAAGCGCTACGGGCTGACCGGGCAGAACGCCGGCCACAATGCGCATTGAACCCGTCATATCGCGTATTGCGCAGTGAATCCGCCCCCAGAACGCGCCGATCCGTGCTATACCCTCTGATTCCTAACAATATGCCACCCGCCCGAAGGAAGATCATGGCCGACAAGACCTACCTCCCCGATATCGACATCGCCCGTGCCGCCACCCTGCGCCCGATCCCCGAGGTCGCCGCCAAGCTCGGCCTCGGCGAGGACGACATCGACCTCTACGGCAAGACCAAGGCCAAGGTCACCCTCGCCGCCTGCGAGGCACGGGCCGACAAGCCGATGGGCAAACTCGTCCTCGTCACCGCCATCAGCCCGACGCCCGCCGGCGAAGGCAAGACAACGACGACGGTCGGGCTGGGCGATGCACTGTCCAAGATCGGTAAACAGACCTGCATCTGCCTGCGCGAGCCTTCACTCGGGCCGTGCTTTGGGATGAAAGGCGGCGCGGCCGGGGGCGGCTACAGCCAGGTCGTCCCCATGGAGGACATCAACCTCCACTTCACCGGCGACTTCCACGCCATCGGCCTGGCCAACAACCTCCTCGCCGCCGCCATCGACAACCACATCCACCACGGCAACACACTCGGCATCGACACCCGACGCATCGTCTGGCGACGTGTCGTCGACATGAACGACCGCGCGCTCCGCAACGTCACCGTCGGGCTCGGCGGTGTCGGCAACGGGTACGTCCGCCAAGACGGCTACGACATCACCGTCGCCTCGGAAGTCATGGCCATCTTCTGCCTCGCGCAGACCCTCGACGAGATGAAAAAGCGTCTGGGCGAGATCATTGTCGCCTACACCCGCGACCGCACCCCCATCCGCGCGGCCGACCTCAAGGTCCACGGCGCGATGACTGTGTTGCTCAAAGACGCCTTCGCGCCCAACCTGGTGCAGACCCTCGAAGGCACGCCCGCCCTCGTCCACGGCGGGCCGTTCGCCAACATCGCGCACGGCTGCAACAGCGTCATGGCCACCAAGCTCGCGCTGCGCTGCGCCGACTTCGTCGTCACCGAGGCCGGCTTCGGCGCAGACCTCGGGGCTGAGAAGTTCATGAACATCAAGTGCCGTAAGTCCGGGCTGTCGCCCGATGCGGCCGTGATCGTCGCGACCGTCCGCGCGCTCAAGAGCCACGGCGGGGTCGAGAAGGCCGACCTCAACACCCCGAACGTCGACGCGGTCACCAAGGGGCTGGGCAACCTGACCAAGCACGTCGAGAACGTGCAGAGCTTCGGCATCCCCTGCGTGGTCTGCATCAACACGTTTGTCAGCGATACGGACGAGGAAGTCGCCGCTATCCGCAACGCGGCCGGCAAGCTCGGCGTCGAGGTGATCCAGTCACGCCACTGGGAGCACGGCGGCGCCGGTGCCGAAGACCTCGCCAAGCACGTCGTCGAGCTCGCCGAGTCGGGCAAGGCCGACCTCAAGCTCACCTACGAGAACGAGTCGGGCTTGTGGGACAAGGTCAAGTCGATCGCGCAGAACATCTACGGCGCCGACGACATCGAGGCCGACTTCCGCGTCCGCAACAAGATCAAGCAGCTCGAAGCCGACGGCTACGGCGAGCTGCCCGTCTGCATGGCCAAGACGCAGTACTCGCTGTCGACCGACGCCAAGCTCCGCAACCGCCCCACCGGGTTCAACGTCCCGATCAGCGACGTCCGGCTCTCGGCCGGCGCGGGCTTCGTCGTCGTCCTCACCGGCGACATCATGACGATGCCGGGCCTGCCCAAGCAGCCCGCCGCCGAGGTCATCGACCTCGACGAAAACAACGAAGTCGTCGGGCTGTTCTAAGGCGGTGTGTTACGCCCCTGCGGATCAGAACATGCACGACATGCAATAGCCGCGTTGCTACGCAACGCCGGTGAGTGCGCAACCGTCTTTGATGCACCGGCGTCGCGTGGCGACGCGGCTATTCATCCACGCCCCACAACTATTCCTGCGGCGCACGCCCCGTGGGTGGGTAGTCCTGAACGCTCTGCGCTTCGCAGACAAGACGGATTCCACCGAACTGATACGAGGGGTACCAATACTCACTCTCTGCTTGTGGGTATAGCGCATGCCATGCAACCGGGTCTTCAACATCACGCCAATCCGATGTAAGGTCTGCCATCCGGGTCTGCATGTTTCCGCCGCGAAGCGCACGCTCCGCAGGGTTCGACGGGATCACCCATTCCGACACACTCCCGAGCATGTCGTGGATACCCAAGGCGTTAGGCAGTTTGCTCCCGGCCAACGGTACCTCCTCGACCGCTTCAGGGCTGGCAGGTGGATCCCCAAAGAACTCGTCGTACGGCGCGTTCTCGTAGTACCACGCATGCGCATCCAAGTCACTAGGCACGCCTCCGCCTAGCGTAAACGCGTGCTCCCACTCTGCTTCAGTCGGCAACCGATACCGCCGACCGGTTTGATCGCTCAACCATTTACAGAATGCCTCTGCAGTAAGCCGAGAGATCGCCCGTGCCGGATTCCCGGGGATGTCCATCTGAACCAATTCGTTCGGATCGCCATAGAGCGGCGAAGGACGTAGCCGAGCAACTTCGATCAACCGCTCTTTTTCTTGTACATCTGCGATGTCACGGCAATAGCTCCACGCCTCAAACATCGCCCATGTCACCTCTAGTCGCGACATGTAAAAAGGTGCTATCCCCTGTGCAGCATCGCCGGGGACCAGCACCATTTCAAAAGGAGAGAAGTTCTTGACGCCCGGCTCTTCGGTCCCGTCCTCGTGCGTAAGCATTGCATACTCGGGAGAGAAATCCCTGAATTCCGAGGGAAGATTTGCCGTATCGATCGGGGTGGTCGGCGAAGATGTCCCGATCCGGGATTCCCAAGCTTCAACATTCCGCATCCGATTTTCGAGTCGTTCCAGTAGCTGGCTGACTTTGCTGAGCTCTAATGACTGCGCTTCCACCACCCCCGCCAATTCCGCGATCACCGCCGTTGGGTCGGGTGATACCGTCATCCGCACATGCAGTTGTACCGCATCATCCACCTCCGACACCATCCCGCCGGCACTGCCGGCCAGTGAACCCTCTCGCTTCTCGACTTCGTAGTCACTACGCAGCAGTTCAAACGAAGCGTCGAGCGTCAGCGTCTGTCCGGAGAACACAAGCGTCGCGGGGATCGTCAGGTCTTTCGTGATGCCGTTGAGGGAAAACTGACCTTGTAGGTAATGCGACCCCTCATCCTCGACCCGCAGATGGGGCACAATCGTGTCGCACACAAACACCGCCGTCGGGTGGTTCTCGTAGTCGAACCACTTCTCCCCCGCCAGCACGGTGTTCGTCAGCGGCAGCGCATCCGTCCGCAGCGAGGTGATCGCGAACGTCACCTCGATCGCGGCAAGCTCCCCAGGCTGCTCGCCTTGCCCCGGTCGATACACCACCGCCCCGGCCAGCTCGTCCCATGTGCCCTCGTGCTCCTCCCGGCCAAACGACGTCGCCTTCCCGGCTGTGAAGTCGATGCGGAAATTCCCGCCGCGCTGCATCGCCTTGAGCGGGACCACGACGTCCCCCGCCGCGGGATCGACCGTGTACCCCGCGACCTGCGCGATATCGCCTGCGCCCTGCGCAAGCAGGCCCAACGTGTCGCCGTAGTCCGCCGGCTTGGACAGGTTGGCGACGTACAACGCCGCGCCCGCTAGCGCGGTGTTGAGCAGCAGGACGGCGACGAGCAGCGTGGTCTTGAGCTTTGACATAGCGAGTACCCCGGCAGCCGAACAGGCCTGCGGTGAAAGGGATGCCGTGCCGCCCATGCGATACGGCGAGGAAGAACCCGACGCGGCAACAACCCACCCAATTACAGCCAACCCGAACCCCCGTGCAAAACCCTCGAGCGTTTGCGGATATCAACAAAAACCGCTAAAAAACAGGGCTCTGCCTGCGACGGATCGCAAGCAACCGCCCCACACCACAACCACCCCGGCTCCCGGCACACAACGCCAACGGCCGCACCCCAGAAACCACACCATGCCCAAGACCCAGCGCCCCGACGAGCACTACTTCTTCACCTCCGAATCCGTCTCCATGGGCCACCCCGACAAGGTCGCCGACGCCGTCTCCGACGCCGTGCTCGACTCCCTCCTCACCCACGACCCCCAGGCCCGCGTCGCCTGCGAGACCTTCGTCACCACCGGCCTGGTCGTCATCGGCGGGGAGATCACCGTCCACAACATCGCCGCCGAACGCGCCCTGGCCGACGCCGAACACACCGCCCGCGAAACAATCCGCCGCATCGGCTACACCGGCGACCTCGGCATGAAGTTCGACGCCGACAACTGCGGCGTCGTCCGTACCATGCACAGCCAGTCCGCCGACATCTCCCAGGGCGTCACCGCCGGCGAAGGCGTCGACAAGGAACAGGGTGCCGGCGACCAAGGGCTCATGTTCGGCTACGCCTGCAAGGAAACCGCCGACCTCATGCCCCTGCCCATCGACCTCTCCCACAAGATGGTCGCCAGGCACGCCGCCGTCCGCTCGGCCAAGTCCCCCAAAATCAAAGGGCTCCGCCCCGACGCCAAGAGCCAGGTCACCGTCGAGTACGACATCAACAACAAGCCCGTCCGCATCGACGCCGTCGTCCTCTCCACCCAGCACACCGCCGACTGGAACGGCGACGCGAAACAAAAGAAGCTCGGCCAGGAAGTCTTCAAGCACATCATCGAGCCGTGCCTGCCTAAGAAGTTGTACAACGCCAAGACAACGAAGCTCGTCTTCAACCCCACCGCCAAGACCCGCGTCCCCAAGGGCGCGCTGAAAGTCTTCGTCAACCCCACCGGCCAGTTCGAGATCGGCGGGCCCCACGGCGACGTCGGGCTCACCGGCCGGAAGATCATCGTCGACACCTACGGCGGGCGCGGCCGACACGGCGGCGGCGCGTTCTCCGGCAAAGACCCCTCCAAGGTCGACCGCTCCGCCGCCTACATGGCCCGCTACATCGCCAAAAACCTCGTCAAGTCCGGCATCTGCGACGTCTGCGAGGTCCAGCTCTCCTACGCCATCGGCGTCGCCGAGCCCACCTCCATCCACGTCGACACCTACAAGACCGGCCGCATCCCCGAGCCCCAGATCACCCAGCTCGTCCGCGACCTCGTCCCCCTCACCCCCGCCGGTATCCTCAAGCACCTCAAGCTCCGCGCCCCGATCTTCTCCCCCACCGCGTCCCACGGCCACTTCGGCCGCAAACCCGGCACCGTCACCATCAACGGCAAGAAGCACGAGACATTCACCTGGGAAAAAACCGACCTCGCCAACAAGTTCAAGAAAGCGGCGGGGTTGTAGGGTTCACAAACTGATTTACCAATCACTTGTTGCGATAAAAGACGAGGCACTTGCTATGCCAACCATCCGTTTTGCCAGCCTCGCACTGGTCGGGCTTTGTCTATGCTCGTGCGGGGAAGAAAAGCAGACCGCTAAAGAACAGCAAGTGGCAGAAGAGCAGCATGCGACCAGGGAGCAATACCCCACAGTTTCCGAAGAAGTAGTACAGGGAATCGCAAGAACAAATCTCGATCATCCTGATCCGACCCAAGCCCAACTTGACCGCAAAGCTAGAAGTATTGAGATCGTCAAGGACCTTGATTTGCCCTACATCGAGCATCTGCCGGTGGTTGAGGATGCTGCCCAGGTCGATCCACGGGATGCACAGGAGGTCGCTCAACGTTGCATTGCTTTGTTGATGTGCGCGGTCAAAGGTGAACTCCGAGGCGTTGACGACGCGTTCATCCCAGACCTTGTAGAGGAATGGTCGGCAGCCCCCTACTTCTCGCCAAACGAATCTGATTTCATGGCAGATTCTGATCCAACTCCGCAGGAGTACCTCGATAACAGTTGGGGCTATGAATGCGTACACGTACTGCTGTGGGCTCTAGGCCACCTTGACGAACTTCAGCCGCCAAACACGATCTGCGATGTCCCCACTGAAGTCGCTCTCGTTCGAGAACTCGGGGCAGACGCTTTTGTTGAAAACGCCAGCCTAAGAGATATTGATGAAATCCTCGACGCAGCCGATCTGTACTACCGGCTCCATTGGGCTGCGATTGAACTACGCCTGAACGGCGAAACTTCACCGCATGTGGACGAAGGAATCATCCGCGAGCGGCATCGGGCCCTGAACTGGCTCATCCGCTACATGGATGCTGAGTGGGATGATGTAACGACGGATACCTACTATCTGCACGGGCTACCGTGGCATTGCGCCGCGATCCCAAGGGATCGGGGAACGCCCGGCCTTGAAGTGTGGGCGCCTTGCTGATCAGGGGGGACAGGCATTCCTGCCTGTCATTCGGCGGCAGCCGAAACGCAAGCCCCTTGTATCAGGCCTTCGGCCTGCGACAGGCAGGAATGCCTGTCCTCCTTCCAAATCCCGCCGGATCACCGAGTTATTCAGACTATGCGCCGCGTTATGGATCGAGAACGCCCGGTTTTCGATCCATAACGCGTCGTTTTCAATCCAGAACGCCGAGTTCTCGATCCAGAACGGCGCGTTTTCGATCCGAAGCAGAGCGTTCTCGATCTCTAGAGCAACTTTCCTCAAGAATCTCCATACCCGCACGCCTTGAAGTAGTTCTCGCACTCCTCGGGGCCGACGGCTCGCAGGGCCTCGGCGATCGCGTCGTGTATCGCCTCCACGCTCGCCGCCGACACCCGACGCAGCCACGACTTCACCTTGCTCCAGAGCTTCTCGATCGGGTTGAGGTCCGGTGAATAGGGCGGCAGGTACCACACGCTCGCGTCCGCGGCCTCGATCGCACGCACCACATCGCCCGACCGGTGACAGCTGAGGTTGTCCATGACCACCACGTCGCCGGGCCGAAGCGAAGGCGTCAAGCAGTGCTCGACGTAGCCGGCGAAGACCGCCCCGATCATCACGAACCAGCCGATGAACGGGGCGG
>JBCCWH010000005.1:0-69934 GCA_039193915.1 Planctomycetota bacterium | reverse complement strand
TTCATCGCCCAGCCCCCGCTGTACCAGGTGACCCGGCGCAAAAAGAGCGAGTACGTCCTCAACGAGCGGAAGATGCGCGAGGTGCTCGGCCGGCTCGGGGTCGACGGCACGACGCTGGTGGTCTACAACCCCGACCGCAGCGAGCAGCAGCGCGTCGTGGGCGATGGGTTGGCGCAGCTGCTATCGATCCTCGAAGTGATCGCGGACCTGGTGCAGATCGCCGAGCGCCGGGGGATCACGCTCGAAGACCTGCTTGCTCTGCGTGAGAAAGACCCCGCTGGCGAAGGCCGGATGCCGCGTATCCGCCTGACGGTCCCGCCGATCGAAGTGGCGGACGGTGAAGCCGCAGACAGCAGCGCGATCGCGGGCGATCACTTCTTCTGGTCCGAAGAGGCCGAGGCCGCTTTCCGCGAGACACACCGCCTTGGCACCCAGGACGACGAGCTTGACGAGGTGATCGATGGCAAGCCCGTGGACAACGCGCTGCGGCCATCGATTCGTAAGGAGCTTCACGAGGTACGCGACCTGGAAAAACAGATCGCCAAGCTTGCCGAGATGGACTTGCCGATCGAGGACTATGTCCTGGAGAAGACGCGTTCGGTCACGGGGCTGCCCGAGCCGACGAAGTACGAATTGATCGTCGACGCCAAAGCAGCCGCGAAGCAGGCGGTCCCCGCGGGTGGTGGCGAAGGCGAAGACGCGGCGGCCGCCGAGAACTCCGGTGTCGTGTCGGTCGTGAACTTGCGTGACCTCATGGGTGCGATCCACGCGGCCGGTAAACGTGGGATGGACATCAAGCGTTTCAAGGGGCTGGGCGAGATGGACGCCGAGCAGTTGTGGGAGACCACGATGAACCCGGAGAACCGTGTGCTGCTGCGTGTGTCTTGGGACGCGGCGAGCGAGGCGGAGAAGCTGTTCTCGGTCCTGATGGGCGAGAACGTCGAGCCCCGGCGCAAGTACATCGAGGACCACGCGCTCGAGGCGAAGAACCTGGATGTCTGATCCGGGCGAGCTGAGCGACCTGCCATGACGCAATCCCCATACCCGCAACCCGCTCGGCCCTATGCGCCGCCGCCCCGCCCACCGACGAATGGGCTCGGGCTCGCCGGGTTCATCGTTTCGATCGTCGGGATGGTGGTGTGCCTGGGGGCCTTGTGCCCGATCGGTGCGTTGATGAGTCTGCCCGCCGCGTTCAAGCCGCCGCGCGGGTTCGCGGTCGCCGGGCTGATCATCGGTGTCCTCGGCACGCTGCTGTGGGGCCTGCTCTGGGTCTTATTCGTCATCTACTCCAGTACGTTGTCGGCCAGCAGCAACCTGTGGAACGCCGAGATGGAAATCGACGGCTACTACTACAGCAACAATGCGCTCCCCGACGACGCGACAGGCAACCAACTGGTCGGCATCTACGACGACCAGTGGGGCACGCCGTTGTCCTACCGCCGGATCGACGCGCAGAACTACGAACTCATCAGCGCAGGCCCTGACCAGCAGTTGGGCACGGCCGACGACCAGGCTCGCACCTATACGCCGTACAACGCTAGCGCTTACGCAGGTGGCCCGGCCATGGGAGTCGTCACGACCGAGCAAGTGATCGACCAGGCGCATCGTGAAATCGAACAGGCCTACAAGGGCGAATACAACTGCCCGGACTGGCTCCGCGTGGAGACCTTCATGGGCACCCGCTTCGTCGACGAGTGGGGCAACACGCTGCGCTACAACGAGGGCAGCGGCAAGGACTACGAGCTGCTCAGCGCCGGCCCCGATGGGCAGTTGAATACAGTCGACGACATTTCCCGGCATTACACGCTGGGCGCAGAAGTTGCCGGAGCAGATAGCGAAAGCCAAACGGACGCTGAGTTCGATAGTGGCAACGTGCCCGGCCCCTTGCCGGCGGATGGAGGTTGAGTGTGGAGCAATCGCCCGGTCCTGACAACACGAAAGAAGAGCAAGGCGCCCCGCGCCGGCGGCCGTCGCGGGGATGGTACCTGCTGGCGTTGTTGATCTTGTTGGTCTCGGCCGGTGTGTTTGTCGCCGCCGTGATGGATGGCCGTAGCCGGTCGTGGTCGCGGATCGATTCGATGCAGCGCTTTGTCGGGCCGACAGCGGGGGGCAGTGTCGTTGTCGAGCTTGCCGAGCCTGGCGAGTATGTCGTGTACTACGAAAACCTCGGTACGTTCGAGGGGCGGGCATTTGACACGCCCCGGCATCAGGTCTGGACGACGCCGACGATGCCCGCGATGACATGCAAGGTTTCTCCCGCCGACGCGGGGGATGCGCTGCATGTCCGCCTGCTTGGGCAGACGGGTGATGCGCCTGCCGAGTTCGATAAGGACCGCGATGTCGAGGTGATCTACCGCCGCGACGATCGGCAGGGGGCCGGCGTCTGGACGATGCAGGTGCCCGAGGCCGGGCGCTACCGGATCGATATCGCGTATCTCGACGCGGTGGCGCTCGACCCGGCGTCGATCGAGGTGCCCGATCCGTTGACGCGTGACGAGCAGTCGCAGACCGCGTTTGCCGACGCCGAGCAGCACGAGGCCGACCGCCAGCTCGCGCTGGCCCGCAAGGCGGTGGCGTCGCTCGAGCCTGTCGATGTCTTGTTCGCCATCGGCCGCGACCCGACGGCGGGCGGCTTCTTCCAGGTCCTCGGCCTCCGCGGCGCGGCGACCGTCCTCGCCTTCGGCTTCACCATCGCCTCGCTCATGGCCCTCGTCACCCTCATGCTCCGCACAGGCCAGGTCACCGAACGCGGGACGATGGAGAACGTGCGGCGAGGGATGGTTGGTTAGTCGGTGCTTGTCGGTTCCAAGCGTTGAAAAGAATCGAAAAACCGAGAAGCGTCTGCCTCATCTACAACATGGGCGTTGGCCATGTATCCGAGGAAGAAGAGGCTTTGCCCGTCGCGTCTCGCGACGAGGATGATGTCTCCAGGGGGATCTGACATGGTTCCCCTGACGATCGTTCTCGGGTCATCAGTTGAAATCACTTGCCTTGACATTTCCTGGGCTTTGTAATGATCGAGGGACTCTTCAACGAAGTGCGTGATAATGGCTTCATCTGTTGCTAGGTTTAGTGACGCAGGCAGGGCGATATGTTCGACCGACATCAGTACTCGGCCGTTGACTGATTTTGCCTCGACACACGAAATCGAAAATGTTTGGTCACTTGGTCCTATCGTACTTAGTTTTTTGGACGGAGTTCCTTTGAGGTCGATTTGGAATTGGTTGGCGTGATCGGTATAGAGTGCCCATGTGTCGTTCGGTGTTGTAGGTCGATTAGCGTTTACTGCGAGCGCGACGCCGAGGCCGAATAGTGAGAGTGCGCCTAGATTCAAGAGAACTCCCAAAATGGCGGGTGTTAGTACCGCTCTAGTTTGGCCCCCTCGGAAGACGCTGACGAGCGCAATGATCGCGAGGGTCAGTCCTGCACAGCAAAGCAGAAGAAAGACACCCGCGTTGATGAAGGCCATCACGTGTGGCATCTCCATTTCCCGAGACGAGTTGCTGATACAAAATGAGAATCCAAATGCGCCGAGAGGGATCACCCAACTCGCAGAAGCGGCTTTCCGTGCGTCGGGGAAGAAGTTACTCGTAGGGCGATGAGTATACTGGGAAAGAAAAAGCCCACGCTCGTTGAGCGTGGGCTTCGTGGTTGTTTGGCGTTGTCGTTGCGTGATTAGCGCTTCGAGAACTGGAACTTGCGACGGGCGCCGCGTTGGCCGTACTTCTTGCGTTCGACTTCGCGGGGGTCGCGGGTGAGGAAGTTTTCGTCGCGGAGGGCTTGTTCGAGGGTGGGGTCGTAGCCCTTGAGTGCGCGGGCGAGGCCGAGCATGATGGCCCCGGCCTGGCCGGTGATGCCGCCGCCGGTGACGTTGACGTAGATGTCGAGCTTGCCCTCGGTGTCGGTGGCCTTGAGGGGCGCGAGGCACTGGGCCTGGTGCTGGGGCTCGGAGAAGAAGTCGTTGACTTCCTTGCCCTTGATCTGGAATGTGCCGCTGCCGGGCTTGACCCGGACGCGTGCGACGGAGGACTTGCGTCGGCCGGTGCCCCAGACGAATCCGCCGGCGTCGGGCGTGGCGGGCTCGGCGAGCGGGCGGACCTGCTCGACGGGCGCTTCTTCTTCGGCGACCGCCAGGACCGAGGTGTCCAGGGTTTCAACGGCGGGTTCGAGTCCGGGGGTGTTGGCTTCTTCGCTCATGCTTAGTCAGACCTATCTTCGTCAGATGCTTAGGCGGATTGCAGTTCGAGTGTCTTGGGGTTCTGCGCGGTGTGCGGGTGGTCGGTGCCGGGGTACACCTTCAGCTTGGTGATCATGCGTGCGCCGAGCTTGTTCTTGGGCAGCATGCGGCGGACGGCGTTTTCGATCAGCCGCTCGGGCTTGTCGGCCAGCACGTCGCGGTAGCTGGTGAGCTTCTGGCCCGACGGGTGGCCCGAGAAGCGGCGCAGGTGCTTCTGGTCCAGCTTCTTGCCGGTGAGCTTGATCTTGTCGCAGTTGGTGACGACGACGAAATCACCCACGTCGTGGTGCGGGGTGTACTCGGGCTTGTTCTTGCCCATGAGGACCATGGCGATTTCGGTGGCGAGGCGGCCGAGCACCTGGTCGGTGGCGTCGACCTGGACCCAGTTGCGGGGGACCTCGTTGTTCTTGGCGTGGGTGGTTTGGCGGTTCATGTCGTCGGTCCGGTTCGCCGGTCGATGCGGTTCCGCGTGTGCGGTGCGTCGCGGCGGTGCTGCTGAAAAACGCACTAGGCGTGTAATGAGCGGTCTTTGGGGGTGCGGTTTGCACCCAACAGGACCGCGCGCCGCCAAGGCGTAGGCGCCAGGGCGAGCCGCGTAGTGTAGCGAAGGCCCGGCCGGTGTCAAGGTGAGGGCTGTTCGGACTCGCCTGCCCGTGGCCAGCAGTTTAGGCCCTAATTCATTGCCTGTCCTTGACTAATGAAAGACGGGGGGCCGGGTCCCCTCCGACCCAGGCCCCCCGTGGTGGCACAATTCTTGAGATGAATGGCTTGTTTACTATTCGTTGGCCGATTCACCCGCAGGCAGGGGTGACCAAGTCTCCGGCTTATCCAGGAGCGTGAGCTGGGGCATCTGGTCATCGCCGAACATCCGCTTGTTGCGTAGCAGCAGTGCCCGGAGGATGAACCAGACGGTTGCGCCAAGCAGCACGAGCCCGGCAAAGATCATGCCCGACATCGATAGCTGGCTGCCCGCGCCGTTGGCGATCGGGCGGTTGATCGTTGCGGCCGACTGGATGACTTCCGTGCGCGGCTCGCCGTGCTCTTCGTTGTCCTGGATGGTCATCGCGATGGCGGTGGCCTTGGTGAGCGCCTCGAGCACGGGCTTGGTCTCGTCTTTGTGCGGGCTCTGGTAGATGAGCTCGCCCCGGCCTGCCGAGCCGCTGACCGTCAGATGTTCGTGAAGATGTGCGGCGAGCTGTTCGGTGTTGCTCGCGATCCGCACAGCCCCGCTGTCGGCCCGGTCGAGGAACGTGAGCGTGCTCGTGAGGACCTCGTCGCTGAGCGCTGTCGCCTGGAAACCTTGCAGCCACGCCTCGTCACTGGGCACGGGTTCGCCTTCGGGCAGCGTGACCTGGATCGCGCTTGTCGCACGCCACTCGGGCTGGACGAGCTGCTTGCCCGCGAAGTAGCTCGCCCCGGCCATCAGCACCAGCGCGATCACCGCACCGACCAGGAGGGTCGACGCGCGGGTGGTCGCCCATCGCTTGACCATCTCCCCCTCGCTGGCTTCGAGGAACTTCTTGACCTCGGCCAGCATCTGCCGCTCTTTCTCAAGCCCGGTGTACTGCTGGCTCGACGACTGCACACGAAGCTCGGCGTCCTGCAAAGCGCTCGAGCGCTTGCGCAGCAGCTTGCGGTAGCGGTGCAGCTTCGCTCGACGGCTTTGCAACGCCTCGTTCGCGGCCTGGATCTTCTGTTTTCTCGACTCGTACTTCTGCTTGAACGACTCGATCTCGCTAGCCCGCTGGTCAACGGCCTCTTCCTTGAGACGAAGGTGCTCACGCTCGGCTTCAACCTGCTGGTGGCTTTCCTGCAGCGTCTGCTTGAACTGTGCACGCTTCTCTTCAAACTCGGCCTGTCGGCTTTCAAGCTCGGCGACCTGTTCACGGGCGAACTCGGCCTGGGCCTGTGCATCCGCAAGGACCGCCTGGGCCTCGGCGTCGCGCGCTTCGAGCTCCGCAAGCCGGGCCTTCATCTCTTCGGATAGTTCCTGGTCGGCCGTGCCCTGTTCGAAGAGTGCCTCTTCGCGCTTCACCAGCTCGGCTTCCATTTCGCTGAGCTGCTCGCGTGCAGACTGCAGGCTCACGCGTTCCTGCTCCAACTCGGCGCGGGCCTCGTTGAGTGTCTCACGCTGTTGCTGGATCTCGGCGACGTGTTGCTCAGCGTCTTCAGGCAGGATCACCGCCTGCTCGGAGAGTTCCTGGCGGGCCTTGTTGAGGATCTCCTGCTGGGCTTCGAGCGCTTCAAGCCGTAGCTTGAGGTCGAGCTTCTGTTTCTCGAGGTGCTCGCGTGACTGGTTGTACTTCTCTTTCTGGTTTTCAAACTCGACCTGCTCGTCCTCGAAACCGGCCCGAGCTTCTGCAAGAGCGCGTCGATCGTCTTCGAGTAGTTCGCGCTGCTGGGCGAACTCCTGCTTGGCCTGGTCGAGTTTGTCGAAGCAGCGGTCGAGCTCTTCGCGGTCGGCGTCGAGCTGCTTCTGACGGTCCTGGAGGCTGAGCTGCCACTGGTCCATCTCGCCGTGCCGCTGGTCGAGTGCCTGGCTGCGTTGCTCGGCGTCTTGCTCGCGTTCTCGCAGCGCGGCCCAGGATGCTTCGAGCTCCTGCTGGCGCTGGCCCAATGTTTCGCGGTCGTGCTGGGCCTGCTCGCGGTCACGCTCCAGTTCTTCACGCAGGGCGTCAAGGGTGTTGAGCTCGTCTTCGATCGCTTTGCGTTCGTCCGCGACCTGCGCACGCTCCTTGGCGAGTGCTTCACGGTCGTGGACCAGCGACTCTTTCTGCTGATCGAGTTCGTCTTGTCGACGGTCGATCTCGTCCTTGAGTTCCTGCGTCTGCGCTCGTGTTGTCTCGATGCGCTGCGACTCTTCCTGGATCGCTCGAAGCTGCTGGTCGGTTTGTGCCTGCCAGTCGCGGAGTTGGCCCAGACGTTCTTCCAGGTCGCTCAGGAGGTTGAGGGGTTGGGGAACACCTTCCGCTTGGGGGGCGGATTCGGGTGCGGACGTTGAGTTGTTTTCTTTCTGTCCCATGGGCCACCATTAGGGGATTTGAGGATGCCGAGAAAAATGCGAGGGCGCTCGACTTCTTGAACATCGGACCGTTGACAGGGCGACCTAAGTGGCATGGAAGGTAAAATCCACACAACCGCGCTTGCACGGTGGGTCCGGAGCATCTACACCAGACGCTCCGGGCCGCCGTCCGGGACAGATGGATTGAACGATGTCCGAAAACGCCGAGCCTGAAAACGCTGAGAAGTACGATCCCCCTGTGGCCGACCTCGTGCCCGTGATGCACGTCGATCAGGTCGGCTTCCACTACAGCCGGGCCCGGCCTGTCCTGCGGGAGATCAGCGCGACCCTGCACGCCGGGCGGGTGACCGCGCTCGTCGGCCCCAATGCCGCGGGGAAGTCCACACTCATGCGCGTCCTGCTCGGGGCATTGCGCCCGACCCGGGGGAAGGCCACACTGGCCGGGCTCGATGTCGCCAAGCTCCGCCCGGCCGACCGTGCCCGGTGGATCAGCTATGTCCCGCAGCGTGCCGGGGTCCGCTTTGGTTTTACTGTCCGGCAGATCGTCGCGATGGGCCGTTTTGCCGCGGGTGATTGGGCGAAGCACGAACACGCGATCGAAGAGATCCTCGACGATGCCGATCTCCAAGACGTTGCCGACCGTCCCTATGCGCAGCTCTCTGGGGGCCAGCAGCAGCGTGTCCTGCTGGCACGCGCCCAGGCACAGGCCCTGGGCGGGGGGCGGGTCATGCTCCTGGATGAACCCGCCAGCCACCTCGACCTGCGTCATGCACATACGACTATGCTCGGCCTGCGCGAGCGTGCCGCGGAGGGGCTTGCCGTGCTCGTTGTCATTCACGACCTCAACCTTGCGCTGCGCTATGCGGACGACTGCTGGCTGCTTGACCGGGGCCGACTCGTTGAGGCCGGGCCTTGGCACGATGTTCTGACGCCCGAGGTGCTCGCCCCGGTCTATGGGGTTGTGCTTCGCGAACAGCCGCCCGACGCGGCTGACCCGGCGGGGCGGCCGACACTCGTCGTTGGCTTAGGCGCAAACGCCGCTACAATGCCTCCGGCTCCAAGTGACGCCGACACAACCGACGCGAGGAACGGGCTATGAGCGGTATAGGACCCATCATCATTCTGGTCATCGTTGTCGGCGGGTGGATCATCAAGGCCGTCACCGCGATCAACGAGAGCAAGGCGAAGAACGAGAAGCGTCGTCAGCGACCCGACTACGATGAACTCGCCGCACGCCGTATGGCGGAGCTTCAGCAGCAAGCCCAGCAGCAACGGGTCGATACGACACAAGTCGGGCAGCGTGACCTCTCGTCGTTGAGCATGGCCGAGCGTATCGAGATCGCCCGGCAGCGCGCGGCGCAGCAGCAGGGCGGCCGCCCGGATATCGACCTGCAGTCCCAGGCGCTTCGCCAGCAGCAAATGCAGCAGGAGCGTCTGCGTCAACAGCAACTGCAACAGCAGCAGCAACGGCAGCAGCAACAACGACAGCAACAGGCCCGCCGCCAACAACAGCAGTCGCAGGCCAGGCAGCCCCAGCCCGCGCAGAGCCTGAGGCAGCAGCGTGCCCAGAAGGCCGCGGCGAAGCAATCGCTCTCGCAGATCAAGCAGCGCGAAGCGCGCAAGCACAGTGAGTCACATGAGCGGGTTCACAAGACGGCGCGACGGGACAAGGCTGTGCGGCGACAGGAAAAAATGCATGCCCCGGCCAGCCGAGCGAAGCGCCGGAATTCGTTGATCGACTTCAGCAAGCTCAGCCACCGCTCGCTGCGGCAGGCGATAGTGCTCAAAGAAATCCTCGACAAACCCGTCGCATTGCGCGACTAGCTGGCGTGCCTTGAGAAGCGCGACGCTGCGAAGCCCACGGGTTTTATCCGTGGGTGGTGCCTACACCCATGGACCTCCCCCTCCCACAAACCCCGGCCGACCACGCGCTCGACGACCCGCTGGCGCGGATCTCGGTCCACGTGGGTGACATCACCGCGCTGCCTACGGCACTGGGCGTCGACGCCATCGCCAACGCGGCGAACGAATCGCTCCTCGGCGGCGGCGGGGTGGACGGCGCGATCCACGAGGCGGCGGGCTGCGAGGAACTCGTCGCCTATAGCCGGGAGCACTATCCGGGGGGCTGTCCGACCGGGCTCGCGAAGCACACCCCCGCGTTCGGCCTGGAAAAAAAAGGCATCCGGCACATCCTCCACGCCGTCGGCCCCGTCTGGCCCCCGCCCCCGGAAGATGTGTCCTCGGCGCAGTACGCCATGCCCGGCGCGCCGTCCGACGATTCCGCCAAGCTCGGCTACACCCACGCCGACAACCTGCTCGCCTCGTGCTACACACAGCTCTTCACGCTCGCTATCAAACACGGCATCGAGCACCTTGCCATCCCAGCGATCAGCACCGGCGCTTCCGGGGGCTACCGCTTCCCCAAGCATCGCGCCGCACGCATCGCCTTCGGCCACGCCCACGGCCACCTGCTCCGCAACGACCTCCCCCAACGCATCACCTTCGTTTGCTTCAACGACGAAGACGCGAAGCACTACCACGACGCCATCAACACCCGCGGCGAATGGATGGCGAACCGGGGGAGGGTGTGACCTGTGCTAGCAGCTTGGTTTGATTGGTTTCGATTGTCGAAACTCCCAAGGTGGGTTTCGGTAGCGTGGGGTCTTTACATACTCGCAGTTTTGTTGGGCATGTTTCAGGAAGCCACGCATCTGCTTTATGACGATAGCCGCGTTGTGTATGGCAAGGTGGCTGAAGTGTACGGAGCGGTAAGCCGGGACTGGATAGGGACGCTTAGCTATCTCATTGTTCCGGCCGCATGGTTGATGGTTTGGTGTGCCCGGAGTTTGTGGTCGGCGTTCGTCGCAAGTGCGCTTGCCCTGATCCTGTTTCTGGTGTGGGGGCTGGCGACAGAGGAAGTGTTTGGCCGGTCGGGTGGCGGCGCGTATTGGTGGACTGGCGGGCCAGGGCGGGGCGTTGCGGGATTTTTCGAGAGCAAGGCCATGCTCTGGTTTCTGCATGATCCGGCCCGGCATTTGGGGTCGGTGTTGCTGCCGATTGGGCTATTGGCTTGGCCAGCACTCATGATTGGGATGGATTTTAGGAATCTGACGGCAAAAGAAACAAGTGCCTTGCCGTGCGATAAGTGCGATTATGATCTGCGCGGTACACCCACAAGCGTTTGCCCCGAATGTGGGCATGACCAGCGGGATAGATCAGATTAGAACGTGTTCTCTCCGATGTGCCCTTCTTTTGGCGCCCACTCCCCCGGCCACAGCCCGGCCTTACTCATCGCCGCGGCGAGGACGATGGCGACGCTGTTGCCCAGGTTGTAGCTGCGCACCGCGCCGGGGATCGGGATGGCGATCCGGTGTTCGTCGTCGAAGCGGGCGTGGATGTCCGGAGGCAGGCCCTCGCGTTCGGAGCCGAAGAGGAGGATGTCGCCGTCGCGGTAGGGTGGGGTGTCGAACCGGCGGGTGGCGAACTTGGTGACGGCATACATCGCGCCCGGCGCAGTGGGGCGTGCCATCAACGAGCCGCGACCGTCAGGGAGCGGACCCACCGACTCGTTTTCTTCAACCCCAGGGTCCGCTCCCTCACGGTCGCGGCTCGTGGTTGGGTTCCCCTTCTGTTGCTCCGCCCACGCAAAAAATGCCTCGGGGTTTGCGTGCTCGGTCAGCGTCAGGTCGTCCCAGTAGTCCAGCCCCGCGCGCTTCACCGCCTTGTCGGACAGGTCGATGATCGTCGGGCCGATGATGTGCAGGTGCGCGTCCATGCCGACACACGTCCGCGCAATGTTGCCGACGTTCTGCGGGATGATGGGCTGGTAGAGCGCGACGTGCAACATCACATCCCCTCGATATAGCGCAGGTCGTCGAGTAGCATCTTCCGGTCTTCGTCTTTCTCGATTTTCTCGGCGAGGTTGTGCGCGAGCTTCATGTGCTTGTCGTATTCGACCTCGTCCCCTTCGAGTTTGCGGCCGCGGGCGATCGCTTCGTGCGCGTAGCCGGTGAAGAACGGGCCCAGGGAATGCTCGACGCAGGCGTTGAGTGATTTCTGCCCGAATCGCACCGCCTCGGGCCCGTTGCCGTGCTCGGCGTAGACTCGGCTGATCTGCCAGTCGCCGATCGCGTGGTTCTTCGGCTCGCCGACCTTGCCCCAGTGGTACCGAGACGCCATCGCCGCGGCGAGCATCTCGTCTTTCTCCGCCTCAGTCAGCGCTTCCTTTTTGTCGAGGAAGGACCAGGTGTGGTTGAACAGTTCGACGGCGAACCAGCGCTGCCAGCCGGCTTCATCGGTGGGTTGTTTCGGGGGCATCGTGTGTCTCCGTGTCGGATGCGTCGGCCATCTCCCGCACCGGCCGGACGAGCAGCTTGCGGAGCACGGCCAGCAGCGTCGCGGGCTCTTCAATGTACCGCGCCGGCGGCCGCCAGTAGAGCGTTTTCTCGTCCAGCACGGTCAGCCGGCCCGGTGCGTTCTCAAACACGCGTTGCAGGTTGGCAGCGGCCTGGCCCTGGTCGCGGAGGCTGAAGATCAGGTCCGGGCCTTCGAGTTGGAGCTTGTCGATCGCGAGCGCGGCGGCGGCGATGCGGACCTCGGTGATGTCGATGAAGACCTGCGCAGGCGGCGGCGGCTTGCCGTAGGCGTCGGTGAGGTCACGCACCACGGCGTCGAGGTCGTTGAGCGCATCGACACGCGTCAGCCGACGGTACGCGGACATGCGGTGCTTGTCGGCTTTGATGTAGCGTTTGGGCAGCGTGCCCACGAAGGGCAGTTCGAGGTGTGTCTTGCTCGCGTCGACGATCGGCTCGTTCTTCAGCCGTTTCGTCGCCTGTTCGAGCAGCAGGCAGTACATCTCGTAGCCGACCGCCGCGATGTGGCCCGACTGTTCCGCGCCCAGCAGGTTGCCCGCGCCGCGGATCTCGAGGTCCCGCATCGCGATCTTGAACCCCGCCCCGAGCATCGCGTAGTTCTCGATCGCCTTGAGCCTTTTCGTCGCGATCTCGGTGATCGACTTGTCCTCGGGCAGCAGCAGGTAGCAGTACGCCCGGTGCTTCCATCGCCCGACCCGCCCACGCAACTGGTGCAGTTCGGCGAGGCCGAAGTGGTTGGCCTGATTGATAAACATCGTGTTGGCGGTCGGGATGTCGATGCCCGACTCGATGATCGTGGTGCTCACGAGGATGTCGGCATCGCCCCGGATGAAGGTGAGCATGATCTTTTCGAGCTCGCGCGGCGACATCTGGCCGTGGCCGATGATGACCTTGGCGTCGGGCACGAGCTGCTTGATCTCGTCGGCGACGGACTCGATGTTGTGCACGCGGTTATGGACGAAGAAGACCTGGCCATCGCGGTTGAGCTCACGGACCAGCGCCTGCTTGATGCGTTCCTTGTTGTACGGAATCACCTCGGTGACGATCGCCCGGCGATCGACCGGCGCGGTGGTGAGCGAGGAGATGTCGCGCAGGCCGACCATGGACATGTGCAGCGTGCGCGGGATCGGTGTTGCGCTGAGCGTGAGGACGTCGGCGGTCATGCGGAACTGGAGCAGCTTGTTCTTGTGCTCGACGCCGAAGCGCTGTTCTTCGTCGATGATCACCAGCCCGAGGTCGGCGAACTTGACATCCTCGCTGAGGATGCGGTGCGTGCCGATGAGGATGTCGACCTGCCCCCTGGCGAGGCGTTCGAGCGTGGACTTCTGCTGCTTGCCGGTCTTGAAACGCGACATCGATTCGACGGTGAACGGGTAGTCCGCCATCCGACCCCGGAAGCTGCGCTCGTGCTGCTCCGCAAGCACCGTGGTGGGCACGAGCACCGCGACCTGCTTGCCGAACTCGGCGGCCTTGAACGCCGCGCGGATCGCGACCTCCGTCTTGCCAAAGCCCACATCCCCACAGATCAGCCGGTCCATGGGCTGGGGCTCGGCCATGTCGCGTTTGATCGCCGCGATCGCCGCGAGCTGGTCTTCGGTCTCGTCAAACGGGAACTCCGCCTCGAACTCTTTCTGCCAGGCGGTATCGGCCGGGTAACGGATGCCCGGCTGCACGGTCCGCGCGGCCTGCACACGCAGCAGCTCGGCGGCGAGGTCCTTCACCGCCTCGGCGACCGACTCTTTCTGCTTCTTCCACCGTTTGCCGCCGAGCTTCGAGAGCGGCGGCCTTCCAGAGAACCCGCCGACGTACTTCTGGATCAGGTCGATCTGCGTCGCGGGCACGTGCAGCTTTGCGCTGTCGGCGAACTCGAGGGTCAGGTACTCCTGGCTCTTGCCGTCACGGCGGAGCGTCTTGATCCCGGCGAAGAGCGCGATGCCGTGGTCGATGTGGACGACGTAGTCGCCCGGGTCGATGTCGAGGAAGACATCGCTGACGAGCTTGCCCGCCTCGGCTCCCGCGGCGGTGCCGGTTGCGCGTTCGACGGCGGCAGACGTGATCCGCCGAATGTTCCGCGAGCCACGCCCCGTGTCATAGCGGTGGAACAGCTCGTGGTGGGGGAGGAGGAGAATGGGCGATGGCGGATGTGCGATATCGGATGGAGTGTCTTGTCCATCCGCCATCCGCTTTCCACCATCCGCGATCGCTGGCCTTCCCCAAACAAACCCGCGGTGCAGGTCGCCCACTTCGAGCGTGATGCGGTCGGCCGCGCCGGGCGCGTGCTCGGCGAGCAACTCGCGGAGACGCTGTGCCTCGGCGGGTTTGTGGCAGATCACGGTGGCGTAGTGGTCGGCGGCGAGTTCGCCCAGCTCGGTCACCGCCGACTTCGCATCCGTGTCGAACGGCGGCAGCGGGCCCAGCGGGAGGGTGACGGGGGAAACATCTGCGTCGGACTTACCCAGGCGTTTGCGCGTTGCCGCGCCCGTGTCGGCGGAGTATTGGTTGACTTCGACATGCGGCCGATTGAGCAGTTTCGCGAAGAGGGTTTTGGGTGCGTAGATCCCACGCGGGTCGGTGAGGCGTTCGAAGTAGCCACGGGCCTGCTCGGAGAGCTCCATCACCTCGTGGAGGACGGGCACGGTCTCGGCGGGCAGCAGATCGATGAGGCAGGCGTTGTCGTTGTCTTGTATCGCGGCGGGGCGTGCACCGATGAGGGAGACGGCGCGGAGCGGGGCGGTCGAGCCGAGCGTATCGGGGTTGATGCGGTGGATCGTTTCGAGCTCGTCGCCGAAGAAGTCCAGGCGGATCGGGCCTAGCGGGACCGGGTTGCCCACGTCGTCGGTGGCGCGGCCGGCGGGTGGGTAGAGGTCGACGATGCCGCCGCGCACAGCGAAGTCGCCGGGCTGGTCGATGGCGTCGTTTCTTGTGTAGCCTGCGCGGTCGAGCCAGTCGAAGAGCTGTCCGGGGGGGAGCTCACCGCCGCGCTCGAGGGACAGGGTGAACTCTGCCGCGGCTTCGGGTCGCGGGACGGACTGCATGAGCGCCTGGATGGGCGTGACGATGACATTGGGGAGGGGCGGCTGCGCGGTCCCGTCCGTGCCTAAGCGTTCGACCACACCGAGGCGCTCGGCGAGGAGTTCGAGACTGACGCCCGATTCGCCGGGCAAGACTTCGAGCGCCCCAAACCGCTTGGCTTCGATGGCGTAGCCAGCCGCTTTGAATAGCTCAATGTCCTCAACGGCGTCGTCCGCCTCATCCAGATGCGCAACGACAAGCAGGACTGGTCGGCCGATCTGTACTGCTAACGCACCCGCGAGCAGGGCGGTGCTTGAGCCGCGTGAGCCGTCGGCGATGACGCCTGCCGGGGGTGTTGCCTGCTCCAACCGCGCGGCCAGCGCACGGACGTGCGCTGACTCGACGATTTGAGCGAGCCAGGGGTGCGGTTTGGACATGTCGGAGTAGTGTAGCTTGAAACGTATCACCCAAGGCCAAGGGACTTAAGTCCCTTGGCCGGGCGCTCTCCCCTTCGTCGTCAACACCACCGGCACCTCGTAATCGAGCGGCTTGGGCGGCGGCTTCATCCCAGCGACCTCGGGCACATCCTCAAACTCCCGCACCATCGCGATCTCGTCGCACGCCTGTTTCTTCGGGCACCGCACACACTCGCTCCACACCTTCAACGGCAACTGCATCCGGTCGATCACCGAGAATCCGCAACGCTCGAAGAAAGCCTGCTCGTACGTCAGCGTCATGACCTTGCGGATCCCCAAGTCACGCGCGTCTTGCAGGCAGACTTCGACGAGCTTGCGCCCGATCCCGTGGCCACGGTATTCAGGATCGACCGCCAGCGAGGCACACTCCGCGAGGTTGGCCCATACCACCGACAGCCCGCAAACGCCGACGATAACGGATCGGGTCTCGAGTGCCGGGTCTCGGGTGTCGGCCTCGTGTCGATCATCAAGCCCATGGCTTGCCAACTCGGCGGCACGCCGTGGGTTATCCGAGTCGGTGTCACCCTCCTCGCACACCACCGGGCGCTCCATCTCCGCGACATGGAACGCACGGATGTTCTCATACAGCACCGCCTGCGACTTGGGGAGCATCTGCCCCAACTCGGCACAGTCATTGATAATGCGCCCCATCGCGGGCACGTCGGCAACCGTCGCTCGGCGGATGATCATTGGGTCTAGGGTCTAGGGTCTAGGGTCTAAGGGCTAGCGTCAGGGGAAGCAGTCCGGTGTTCCCTGAGCATATTACAGAACATGGCGCCTTGCTCGATGGCGTCATCCAGCGCGACGTGGGTGTGCGGCATCGGGTCGAACCAGTGTTTGGGCATCTCGCGCTTGACACACTTTCGGTAAGGCTTGCGCATCATCGCCATCGCGAAGGTCTTGATGTCGAGCGCCGAATGAGAGAAGGGCGACTCACCGGCAAACCGCATCATGTACCAGTAGACCCAGGTGAAGTCGAACCCGGCCGGATACGCGACGAAGACCTTAGAGCCGTCGAAGGACTTGACCCAATCGACGTACTCGGGCATCACCGATTCGGCAGGCCGTGTGTCGGCCCGGCAGGCGGCCCAGGCCTCGGGCTGGCTTTCCCACCAGGCCATGGTCTTGGGGTCGCCCTGCGCGTCAGGCAGGGTGTCGAGGTTCGCGCTGAACGTACCGACGAGCTGTTTGTCGGGGGTGTACACGGCGGTCGCGAAGCTGAGCATAGAGTTGGGCCCGGGGATCGGGCCGTCGGTTTCGATATCGGTGGAGAAGAAAAGTTCGGGCATGTTGTTGTCCAAAGTGTGTAGAGCCACGCACAGCGATTGCGCGCATGGCGTGTTCATCGGGCCAGAAATTGTTGTTGGTTTTGCCGGCGGGGCCGGCGGCAAGGGGGAGGGGCGTCGTCATCTATCTTGACCGAGACGTCAGGCCGCCTCGTGGTATGCGCAGCAGTGTATCACGCCTTGGCCTGCGGCAGATTCTCCAATAGCTGTGCCTCGTTCCAGACTTCGACGCCCAGCGACTGGGCTTTGGTCAGTTTGCTGCCGGCTTTTTCGCCGGCGATGAGGAGGTCGGTGTTCTTGCTGATGCTGCCGGAGACCTTGGCACCGAGGTCTTCGAGGATGGTTTTGAGGTCGTTGCGCTTGTAGTGTTCGAGCGTGCCGGTGAGGACAATGGTCTTGCCGGCGAAGGGGTTGTCGTCACCGACAGGATCACTTCCGGGGGTGGGGCGTTTGATTTCTTCGGTGAGGTCGACGCCGTGGGTCTTGAGTTCCTGGATGACGCGCCTACCGGCGGGGTTGTCGAGGAACTGGTGGACGCTGGCGGCGGTGATGGGGCCGACGTCTTCGATGGACGCGATGGTCTCTTCGTCGGCTTCCATGAGCGCATCGATGCTGCCGAAGTGCTGCGACAGGCGTTTGGCCCCGCCGGTGCCGACGTGGCGGATGGTGAGCCCGGCGAGGACCCGGCGGAGGCCGCGCGACTTGGCTTCCTCGACGCCGGCGATGAGGTTGTCGACCTTCTTCTCGCCCATGCGTTCGAGTTCGAGTAGCCGATCGCGGTGGTCTTTGAGCGTAAAGATGTCGCCGAGGTTTTTCAGGAGGCCCGCGTCGGCGAGCTGGTGGATGGTTTTTTCGCCGAGCGCGTCGATGTCCATCTGGTTGCGGCCGACGAAGTGGATCAGGCGTTCGCGGAACTGGGCGGGGCACTCGGGGTTGGGGCAGTAGCGGGCGGTCTCGTCCTCCGTGCCCAGCGGCGAGGGCGGGGCGATCGGTTCCGGGGGGCGATCCTCTTTCTCGGCCTTGGCCTTCTCGCGTTCGACCTTGCGCTCGTGGCTGGCAAGCTCGTTGATCCGCCGGGCGTCGTTCTCGATGTCGACCGGTGTCTTGCACTCTGGGCACTGATCGGGCGGGACGATCGATTGTTCTTGACCGGTACGTTCCTCGGCGACCGCCGAAACCACCTGCGGGATGATCTCGCCGGCCTTTTCGATGGTGACGGTGTCGCCGAGCATGATGCCCTTGCGGAGGACCTCGCCGTAGTTGTGCAGCGTCGCGTGGGTGACGGTGGTGCCGGCGAGGAAGACGGGCTCCATCGTCGCGCGGGGGGTGAGTTTGCCGGTCTTGCCGACCTGCCAGTTGACTTCGAGGAGTTTCGTGGTGGCCTGCTCGGCAGCGAACTTGTAGGCGATGCACCAGCGCGGGGCCTTGGAGTTCGCGCCGAGTTGTTGTTGCTGGTCGTAGCGGTTGACCTTGATGACGACGCCGTCGGTCGCGTAGGGCAGTGTATGGCGGAGCTTGTCGAAGCGTTCGATCCAGGCCCAGGCCTCGTCGGCGGAGTGGACGCTATCTTCGTGCTCGTGGATGGGCACGCCGAGGGTCTTGAGCGCTGCGGTGAAGTCGGTGTGGGTTTCGAATGGGTCGGGTTCGACTTGGCCCTTGCCGTAGGCGATGAACTGGAGCCCGGGCGCGACCTTCCGGGGGTCTTTCTGTTTGAGGTTGCCGGCCGTGGTGTTGCGGGGGTTGGCGTAGAGCTCCTGGCCCTCGGCCTCGCGCTGTGCGTTGAGTTTAGCGAAGACATCTTCGGGCATGAAGATCTCGCCGCGAGTTTCGAGGACGGGGGGGATACTTCCGGCGGGTTGATCCGCACCTTCGCTGCGCTCAGGTACGGCTTGGGTGTTGCTGTAGCTGAGCTGGAGGGGGATGCTGCGGACGGTCTTGATGTTGTGGGTGATGTCGTCGCCCTTGGTGCCGTCGCCTCGGGTGAGGGCTTGGGTGAGTCGGCCGTGTTCGTAGCGTAGTGCGAGGGCGACGCCATCGACTTTGGGTTCCAGGACCATGTCGAACTGCTCGACGCCGAGGGTTTTGGCGGTGCGGTTGATCCAGTTTTCGAGTTCGGCGCGGCTGTAGGTGTTGTCGATGGACAGCATGGGGCTGCTGTGTTCGACGGTGTTGAAGCCGGCGATGGGTTCGCCGCCGACGCGCTGGGTGGGGGAGTTGTCCAGGCCGTCGGCCGCGGCGTCGGGGTGGTCGGCTTCGAGCTGTTCGAGTTGTTTGAGTGCGTGGTCCCAGTCCTGGTCGGACATGCCGGTCGGTTCGCCGAGCCGGTAGAGGCGGTCGGCTTCGTTGAGCCTGTGTCGGAGGTCGGCGATCTGTGCGGCGGGGTCGGGCATGGTGGGATTTTACTATGACAGAAGCCCACGCTCGTCGAGCGTGGGCTTCCCGGTGTGTCACAACATCAACGGTGCTACGTCCTGCTCACGCGCGGATCGCTTTTTCGAGCATGGCCCGGCCCGCGGGGTATTTGCAGGCCTTGGCGGTCTGGGCGAGGTAGGCGTGGGCGCCGCGGCGTTTGAACTGGCGGACCAGCTCGAAGAGGCGGTTGTCGCGGTCGCGTGCGTAGCGGGGGAAGGCTTGTTCGAGTTCGACGCGGGTGTGCTGGGTCAGCGGGTCGTCGAGCCCGGTCTGGACCACGGCCCACTGGAAGAGCGGGCCTGGCTCGGTCGAGTACTTGAAGGTTTCAAGTGTTGCGTCGAGCTGCTGCTCCATGGACGAGAACGGGTCGTCCAGGGTGTAGGGCAGGTCCCAGAGGTTCTTGTTTTTGCTGCCGCCGGCCGCGCCTTCGAGGTCGTCCAGCCAGCCGCCGCCTGCGTTCTGTGTCCCGGTTCGTGTCATACTCATGTCCTCATTGACTCCTTTCGGTGCCATCGTTCCTTTGTCGCCGCTGCGGGTCAGCGGCGCGATGGCGGTGTTGATGACGGCGTTGCGTTTGTTCGCAAAATCGACCCGCAGGCGCTGGGCTTCCTGCCCCTCGTGCGTGATGGTGTCGGCTTTGACGACAAGCCCCGAGCCCCATTCAGGGCGGCGCGGATGGGCGACACGGTCGCCGACTTGGAAACGCTCCGTCAGATTCATACTTGCGCCGCAAAGGCCGGAAAGACCTCAGACACGGCATACCCTATGGCGTTTCAGCGGCCCGGATGGGTGGCAATACAATTGCCTGGCCCGTGGCCGAATGGTGGCCTCATGACGGTCTAAGCGACCGACTTGGGCCGGAGCGAAAGCTCCGACTGGGCTGCTGATCTGCGTAAACATTCGATGAGGCAATCGTCAGACCGTGAAATGATCGGTTGACACTTCCCCTATCGGACATCCGTAGTATAGCACTTCAATCGGATGGGGGGCAAACCGGGCGGTAGATTGGGGCGGTTTCTGGAAAAGGGCCGGCGTAGGGTGAGCCGACGTCGAGCGGATTGGGGCTTCGGGACGGGGGCGCTGTGCGTGAGTTTGGGATCGAGGCCGTGGTCTGCCGACTTGCAGGCGAATCGGGATTTTCGGTGTGCCTTCGTGACGATCCCGCAGCGTGGCCTCAAGCGGGCAAGCTGTGGGCTTGAGTCGTGTTGTCTGAGAGTCTCATGCGTGATTTAGCGGGCGGTGAAGGTTGCCTCGCTGCCGTTGGTGGTGTCGTAGACCGTGCCGGGCAGGCTGGGGTGTTCGTTGTGGCAGTAGTAGAGTTGCTTGCCTTCGACGTAGCCGTCTTCATCGCCGGCGTCTTCGAAGATGCGGACGGAGAGGTAGTAGCTGCGGTCGGGGTTGGGGGTGCCCAGGGAGTCGCCGATGTTGAATCGGAGTGTTTGTTCGACGCCCTGCTGGTGGCCCAGGTGCCGGACCACGACTTGCTCGCACGGGGTCGCGCCGACGTCGGCGAGGCGGGGGTCGAATTCGTAGAGCGTGGCAACCAGCGCGCTGCCGTGGAAGCCGTCGAGCTCGGCGGGGATGACGACGGTGACGGCGACACGTGACTCGGGGGCCTGGGCGTCTTCGTCCACAGCCTCGTCGGCGGCGACCAGGCTTGGGAAGAGCAGCGTGGCGCAGCAGAGGAGGGCCAGGGTGGGGACGGCGAGGCGTGCGGTCAGGAAGCTGGGCATGGTTTTCTCATTGAGGGGTATGGGGGGGCGTTTGGACGCACGGGCAGCGGGGCGGTTCCCGTATACTCCTGGGAATTGGGTCGTCCCATAGATGGAATCTGTGGGCTTCGGGTCTATGTTTTAGAAACAGGATACGGGCGATGGCCAAGCGGGAACTTACAGCCGGGCAAAGCAAGATCGTCGGCCGGTACTACGAGCACCTGGACACGATCGTCGCGACGCGACTGCAGGAACTGGTGACGGACCTGTACCTTGCAGACAGCGAGGCGAAGCAGGCGAGGCTCTGGAAGAAGGCGCAGCAGCAGCTCGCCAAGACCCCGGCGGACCCGGCGAAGGTGGGGGCGATCGTGGAGGCACGCGATGCCGAGGCGTTGGCGTATCTGATCGGCCAGCTTGTGTCGGGCAAGGGCGGGGTGCTTCGGGACCTAAAGAAGTAGGGCCTGGGGCGACATCCTTCCAGACATCGAAAGCGCGAAGCCTGTTTTACGCTTACGTCCGGTATTGCGGGCGTTGCCGCTGCATATGCGGATGCAACGCGGGGCAGGGGGTTAAGTCGCAGGGGTAGAACGCCGAAGCGTCGGGTAGGGCTGTGCCTGATTTGCCTTGTCGGCGGGTCGAGGCGCGGCTGCGCGTGACGCGGCGGTGTTGTGCCGCCCCGTGTTCTCGACCTCTGGGTGTGCCTCTCTTGGCGTGCCTGCAACGGAGCCTCGCATGGCGTGGCGTATTGGCTGGGCGGCTCGTGTGGCAGTGTTGGTCGGCTTTGCCGGCTTAGCGCCTGTGGCCGCTGCGCAGCCCTTCGCCTTGTGGGTGGTGGATGCGCATCGTCCAGCCGAGTGGGGGGATGCCCGGGCCGAAGCGCGGCTGCTGGGTGTCGTGCCACTGCCCGAAGATCCCACGGCCGCGGAGATCGCGGCGCACCTTCGGGCGATCGCCGAGTCGACCCAGGCGCTTGGGCAGGCTCCGCAGCGTGACGACCCGCAGATGGCGCTGCTTGATGCGCTTGCGGCCGATTACCTCGACGAGTTGGTGCAGGCCCATGAGATGTACCCAGCGCTGCGCTACTACCTCGACACGATCATCCATCGCGAGCTTGCGCTGCGCGGGGGGCCAGACATCGAGCGTTTGTCGTCGATCGTGCTGCGCGAGGGTGTAGACGAACGGGCGGCATGGTCGTATGTCATGGATATCTCGCGTGCCACGTTCGGCCAGCGCCGGGTGTCCGCGAATGATCCACAGGTCGAGATGCTCGAGGCGCTTGCGGCCGAGCATATGCGTGTGCTGATCGACGCGATCGAGCTTGATGAGCTTCGGTTCTACGCACTGCTCGCGGTGAAACGTGCCGCCGACGAATCACACAAGGAGACGATCATCGCGGCGCTGCCCGACCAGCCCCGGTTGATCGGCTTGATCCGGCAGCACGGCTGGGCGGAGGACGCGCGGGACACGCTGATCGCCGGGCTTGAGCAGGGGGTTGAATACATGCCCCGGACCTGGGTGCAGGTGATGGTCGATCTGAATGACCCTGCGACGTACGACGCGCTATCGCTGCATCTGACCCGCTCGCGCGGATCGCGGACGTACTACAACCTGATGCGTACGCTGCCGGGCATCGAGCTGGGCAGCGCGGTGCATGCCGCCTGGGCACGGGTGGAGGCGTCGCCGATCGATGCGCAGGAGCTTCGCGAGGTGTCGGAGATCGCGGTGGGGCATGGCCACGCTGGTGCGCTCGCGCATCTGGTGTCGCTGCTGCCGCCGGACGATATGCCGGAGACTCGGTACGACGCAACAGCCCGCGATGTGGTGCTCGCACATATCGAGTTTGTTGGCAGCAACACGCAGATCAAGGCGTGGTACAACGCGAACAAGGAACGGCTGGTGTTTAGCCAGCGTTCCGGTACGTTTTTCGTGGCGGGGATGCTGCAGTAGAAGCAGAGTTTCGGTTCGTAGGATAGTTCGGTGTAGCGGGGTGGGTATCGCTTTCGGACGCGCTCCATCCACCCCGGGGCTCGCCTTAGGCTTGGGGCGCGGTGGTGTCGCCAAGCAGTTGCGCACGCCAGCCGGTCGTGCACGGGAGGTTGGGGGTCGACTGCCCCTCCATCCGCGCGGCGACGAGCCGTCCCAGCTCGCGCTTACTGGTCATGACGGCGGGGTCGATGCCGCTGGCCTGGCAGTGCTCGGCGACGCGGTCCCACATCGCGTTGACGATCGCGCGGTGTTTTTCGCGGTCGTAGCGTGCGGCTTTGGGGCGAGGTTTATGAGGCCCGGCGAGGCCTTCACGGATGCAGCGGAGCATCTGCGCCTCGTACTGCTCGCGTACCGGGCGGGGTAGGAACTTGATCGCACGCAACTGCTCGGGGCCGGCGGGCAGCGTGGTCGCCAGTTGCACCATCGCTTCGTCAGGGATCATCGCCCGCGGCGGCAGGTTGTCGGCCTTGGCGGTCTCTTCGCGCCAGTAGATCAGCGCGTTGAGCACCGATCGTTTTTTTGGCGTGAGTTGGTTGACACCCTTGGCCTTGATCTTGCGTTTCAATGGGTCGGGGGTGAATCGTTCGGGGGCGCACAATTCATCGCAGGCATGACGGGCCCAGTCGGTGTTGCCTGTGTCGGCGAGGCGTACGCGCAGCGCTTCGCGGATCGCGGGCAGGTAGCGCACATCATTCGCGGCGTAGTGCTTCTGTTGCTCGGTAAGCGGCCGGCGGTCCCACTTCGAAAACTTCGCACCGGCATCGAGCTGGGCATCCAGGATCGCATCGACCAGCTTCACCAGCGACAGCGGGTAGGGCAGCCCGGCGAAACCCGCGGCGATCTGCGAGTCGAACACGTTGGCGGCGGGCCGTCCAAGGATGCGCTGCACGGGTTCGAGGTCCTGCTCCCCGGCGTGGACGAGTTTCTCGACCGACGCATCGGCGAGCAGCTCCCACCACGCGGTCAGGTCGCCCACGGCGAATGGGTCGATCAGCGCGAGGGTATCGGCGGTGCCCGCCTGGATCAGGCAGAGGTGTGGGTAGTACGTGTTTTCGCCGATGAATTCGGTGTCGTAACCGAATGAGCCCGCGGCGCGGAGCGTGTCGATCAGGCCGTGGAACGCATCGGCGTCGGTGATGAGTATCGGCTTGTCGTCGGGGACCAGCGGGTGGTCGACGCTGGGCGTGGGGACGAAGTCCTCGGCGTGGGCGGCGCTGTCCTGATCGTGGCGGTGTCGGCTGCGGTAGGCTCGCCAGGCCGGCTTGCCGCCGGGTTTCGGTGTCGTCGGTTCGGACATTTAGGTGGTGTCCCCTCGCCCCGACGCGGTGGAGTCTTCGGTCAGGTAGAAGCGGCCGATGGCGACGCGCAGTGTTTCGCCCGCCTCGTCCTCCATCTCGTAGTAGCCCTCCATCGTGCCCCAAGGCGTAGGCAGGACCGCGAAGCTCTCGTACTTGAAGGCTTCGCCCGGCTCGAGCTCGGGCTGTTCACCTACAACGCCTTGGCCGTCCACGGTTTTCACCTCACCGTCGCCGTCGATGATGTCCCAGTGGCGTCGTAGGAGTTGGACGGTCTGGTCGCCGGCGTTGAGGATGACCACGCGGTAGCCGAAGACGTACTTGTTTTCGTCGGGGGCGGAGGGCTCGGGCAGGTAGAACGCGGCCGCGCCGACACGGATGCCGTGGGTCGTGGTGTCGGAGATGAGTGTGGCGTTCATGGCGTGTGCCTGTCTAGCGTTGCCCAAGTATACCGCTGTTTGCGGGTCATAGGCGGGGGGTGAGGGCGATCAGTAGGGCGGATTGAACGAGCAGGAGCCCGTCGAGAGCGACTTCGTAGTAGATGACCCCGTGTTTTTCGTGCATCGCGAGCAGCATGCCTGCGGTGACGCCGCCGGTCGCAAGCAGCGCCGCCGCAGCGGGCCAGGGATGCAGCACGGCGCAGGCCATAAACCCGGCGGTGAGCCCGAGCGCAACCCGCCGCGCCCCCGCAACACCCAGCGACTGGGGGAGCGTGACGATCCCGCTCGCCCGGTCGCGTGCCATGTCGGGGATATCGAAGGGCAGCGCAACGGCGAGGATAAACAGCAGGCGTCCAAGCAGCAGGATCGCCGCCGATGGGTGGGTGAACGATGCGTCGGTTTCGAGCATCGGCAGCACGGCGGTGGCGTAGGTCCATACCGCACCGATGAGAAGCAGCTTTGCGCCGGGCACTTCCTTGAGCCGACGCAACCGCCAGTGACCTTGCGTGCGCATCGGCAGGGCCGGGACGCAGTAGCCCAGCGCAGCCGCGCCCGGCAGGAGCAGCGACCACCGCGCCTGAACGCTGAGGCCACACGCGGCGGCGAAGCACCCAATCGCTGCGAGCGCCGTGATACCCCACAGTGGTCTGCGGCGGCGCGCAACCCAGCGCTCGTGCGGGCTGTCGCCCGGGCTCGGCTCGACCAGCCGGTCAAGGTTGTACACCACCAGCGTTGCCCAGAAGACCAGCGCGACCGCCGCGTCGATCCGCACCGGCCAACCCAGCAGCGTGTAGGTCGTCGCGGTCAACGCCGCGCCGCACAGCGCGACGTACAGATTCGTGAACACCAGCCAGCCCATCGGCGTACGATACGGACGCGCCCGTCCGCCCACAACGACACCCGCGAGGATTTATGAAACGCACCGCCCTGAGCTGTTTGGCCCTGCTGCTGAGTTCGACCTTGTGCTACGCGCAGCCCGACGAGTCGCCGGCCGTACCCGTCGAGCCGGCTGCCCCCGCCGACGAAACCCCCGGCGTCACGCAGCACACCGTCACCATCGCTGGCGAAGAAGTCCCCTACACCGCCACCGCCGCGACGATCCAGCTCACCAACCGCAAGGACGAACCGCTCGCCAGCGTCTTCTACATCGCCTACACCCGCGACGATGTCGACGACACCGCGCAGCGCCCCGTCATGTTCTGCTTCAACGGCGGACCCGGGTCGTCCTCCATCTGGCTGCACATGGGGTGCTTCGGCCCGCGACGCGTTGCGTTCGACGACGTCGGCCACACCGTCGGCCCGCCCTACGAACTTACCGACAACCACCTCTCCATCCTCGACACCACCGACCTCGTCTTCATCGACCCCGTCTCCACCGGCTTCTCACAGACCGAGGGCGATACCAGCGCGTCCCAATACCACTCCGTCACCGGCGACATCCGCTCCGTCGGCGAGTTCATCCGCCTGTGGATCACCGAGAACGATCGCTGGCGCAGCCCCAAGTTCCTCGCCGGCGAGTCTTACGGCACAACCCGTGCGGCGGGGCTGTCGCAGCACCTGCAAAACGAGGGCATCGCCGTCAGCGGGGTCGTCCTCGTCTCGGCCGTGCTCAACTTCCAGACCCTGCGTTTCGATGAGGGCAACGACTTGCCCTACGCGCTCTACCTGCCGACCTATACTGCGCTCGCGCACTACCACGGTAAGCTCGACGCCGACCTCGCCGACCGTGAGCTGCCCGAGTTGCTGGACGAGGTCGAAGTCTGGGCGCGTGAGACCTACACCCCCGCGCTGATGCGCGGGCGTGAGCTGCCTGCTAACGAACGCGCGGCACTCATCCGTGACATGGCCCGCTACACCGGGCTCAGTGAAGACCTGATCGACCGCAGCAACCTCCGCGTCCCGCAGTGGCGTTTCGGTGATGCGCTGCTCGACGACGAGCGCAACATCATCGGCCGATTCGACGGCCGCATCGTCGGCCCCGACCTCGACCGCGCCTCGGACCGTTCGGGCACGGGCGACCCGAGCTACTACCGCGTCGCGCCGGGCTTCACCGCGTCGTTCAACGACTATGTCCGAAACGAGTTGGGCTACGAAACCAGCGACAACTACGAGGTCCTCGCCGGGCTGGGCTGGAACTTCGACATCGCGCGCAACAGCTACCCCAACATCTCGGGCGACCTCCGCCGTGCGATGACCGAGAACCCCGGGCTGCACGTCTTTGTCGCGGCTGGGTATTACGACCTCGCGACGCCGTACCACGCGGCGGAGTACACCCTTAACCACGCGATCACGCACCCGCATGCAGTCGACCGGCTGACCATGGGCTACTACGAGTCGGGACACATGGTGTTTACCCATGGCCCGTCGCTCGAAAAGCTACGCAACGACCTTCTGCCTTTCTTCGAGCAGGCGGTGGGGGGCGGCGAGTAACCACGCGGCAGGTGGAGGCTGGGGGGCTAACAACTGCATTGCTGGGTGCAACCCGTCGCCTGGATTGCCCAGACGTTTCAGACCGAACGATCTATCCGGCGACGCCCTAAGCCGATCGGGCATTTTGTCGATGTGTTTTCGGTGTGCCTGCGCCACACGCGGCTGACGGCCTAACGTCGGTACGTCGGCCGAAGATCGGGTGGATACGAGGACTGGCAGGGCTGGGTCGCCGTGCCCGCTTGCCTGCTTGTTTCAACGCCCGCTGGTTTCAAGCGAGGTCCTAGACATTGGCTGTGTCTGTGCGGGAGTAGCGCCACATGCCGGGTGACACCGTGCGACAGTATGAACACGCAAGTGCGCCGCGCCGCTGTAGGCGCTGGACGCCGCACGCACTCCCGATGTTGATCCGCCCCGGCGTTCTCGCGGGCGTCTGGCTCGTGCTGATGGTCTACGGCTCGCTGCTGCCATTCGATCTCCAGCCCGCGCGGTTCTTCGCGGAGCACGGCGGAGTAGGGCCGGGCGTTGTGGCGTGGCTCTCGGGACCGGGCTGGGTGCAGGCGACCGGTGAGACGACCGCGTTGGGTTTCTCCCTCTCGATGGTTGACCTAACTGTCAACCTCGTGCTCTACGTCCCGCTCGGTGTGATGCTGCGCATCGCGATGCGCCGCCGAGGGCTCGGCACGATGATGCAGATCGTGTTCGCGAGCGGTGTCGTGGCGGCGCTGGGCTGGCTGATGGAATCCACCCAGGCGTGGTCGGCTACACGGGTCGCATCACTTGCGGATTTCGTTGCCAACGTCGGGATGGGCATGCTCGCGGTGTTGCTTGCGCCGTGGCTGTGGTCGGCCGCGATGCGTGCGATGTTCTGGCTCTACTGCCGATGCGCCTGGCCGCTCCATGCGCTCCGTGTCCGGCTGCGTTTCCTGCGCCGTAGCCCGCGCGTGATGCTGGCGACCGTACTGCTGACCGCCGGGCTGCTCACCGTCTGGTACGCGACGCTGGCGGCGCAGACCTTTTCCGTGACCGCTTCCGCGCAGCCAAACGGCCAGATCACGCTGCCGTTTGAGCGGCATTTTGCTTCGTCTTACGACGTAGCCGCGATGATTCTGGGGCGCTCGCTGCTGGTGTATGCATCGTTGGGTTGTTTGTTGTCGTTGACGATGCTCCGCAGCCGCGCCAAGGTGTCGCTCAGGCGGGTCGTCATCGCGGTGCTGCTCGTCGCGCTAGGCGTCGAGCTTTACCGTGCCCTTGTCGGCGGGGCGTTTCGTACGGACCTGACCGAGCCGATCATCGCGGTCGCCGCAGCCCTGCTGATCGGGGTCACGACCTACCTCTTTGCCCACGCGGTCCGCCGGGCCAATCGACGTCGGCATCAGGCCGACTACGCCGGCCCCGATCGACGACGCGTCGGCCACCACTACCCCGACCACGCCTGAGCCATGCCATCGGCAGGGCAGGCAGGGATCTCTGCCCATCGGCGGCCTACTCCCCCAACACCTTTTTCCGCCGCAGGATGTGGTGGTAGTGCTGGGCGAATCGGTGCGCCTCGTCGCGCGCGGCCTGGACGAGCTTGAGCCCGGGATTTTCTCGGCCAAGCCGGATGGGCTCGGTCTTCGCCTGCATGTAGATCAGCTCTTCCTTCTTCGCGAGCGAGATGACCATCGGCGGTTTGACGTCGAGTTCGTCGAAGGCCTCGAGCGCGGCGTGGAGCTGGCCCAGCCCGCCGTCGATCACGACGACGTCGGGGTAGAGCTCCTGGCCTGCGCCGGCCTCGCGGTAGCGGCGCGACACGACCTCGCGGATGCTCGCGTAGTCGTCGTTGATCTTCCCGGCCGGGCTGTTAGGCGCGGGCGATTTGATCCGGTACCGCCGGTACTGGTTTTTCAAAGGCCGGCCGTCAACAAAACACACTTTGCTGCCGACCGTTTCGCCGCCCTGGAGGTGGGCGATGTCGATGCACTCGATGCAGCGGATAGCGCTGTCCATGCCTAGCGCTCGCTGCAGGGAGGCGAGCCCCTTGGCCGGGTCGTGCATGAACGACTCGATCTCCGGCTGCCACTGGTCCTTGACACTGCCGCGGGCGTCGAGCTTCTCCAACGCGTCGATCTGGTCGCGCAGCACCGCCGCGTGTTCGAAGTTCAGCGCATCGCTCGCCTGCTGCATCTCCTGGCGAAGCTCACGCAACAGCACGCTGCGCTTCGAGCTGATGAAACGCACAAACCGCTTGATGTCGTCGCGGTAGGCGTCTTTGTCGATCTTCGCGCCGCACGGCCCGCTGCACTGCTTGATCGGGTACAGCAGGCACGGCCGAAAAAACTTGTTCTTCTCGTCGTCGGCGTGGATGGTCAGCGAGCAGGTACGGAACTTGAAGATGCGTTGCAGGAGTTGGACCGATTCGCGCAGCGCGTTGACGCGGAGGAAAGGGCCAAGGACTTTCGCGCCCTTGTACTGCGGGGCGTTGGGCTCGCGGGTGATGAAGACCCCCGGGAAGTCGTCGCGCATGGTGATGACGAGGTAGGGGAACGTGCGGTCGTCGGTGAGCGTTGCGTTGAAGCGCGGGTGGATGTCTTTGATCAGACGGTTTTCGGCGAAGAGGGCCTCCCACTCGGTCTCGCATTCGAGGATGTCGAAGTCTGCGATGAGGGGGAGCATGTTGTTTTTGCGTGGGCCGTGGTCGGCCGAGGGTGTGAAGTAGTTGACGACGCGGTTGGGGAGGACGGCGGCCTTGCCGACGTAGAGCACAACGCCGGCCTTGTCTTTCATCAGGTAGACGCCGGGCACCTTGGGCAGGGCGTGTGCTTTTTTGAGGAGTTTTTCACGCGTCGAGAGCGCAGGGGTATCGCCGCCGGCCTGGCTGTCGGCTTTGGCGGATGCCGGGGGCGGGGTGGGGTCGGACGCGTCGGTCATGGGCACATTGTAGGACGCAAGATGGCGGCGGCGGTATGATCCTGTTCCGAATCATTCGAACTGATCATGGAGCCGAGCATGCCCGCCAAGACGACCAAGCCGAACAAATCCGCGACGAGCAAGACGACGAAGACGACCCGGTCCCGCAAGCCCCGCACCCGCCCACGCCCCCGCACCGCGACGAAGGCCGACGCGGTCCGAAACGCCCGTCGACGCAAGACCGTGTTGCTCATCGCGAACGGCGATCTTCGTTTGAGCGCAAACCAGAACTGCTGGGCCGCGCAGGAAGCGATGGAGCAGCAGCTCGCCGAGGCCGTGAAGCAGCAGGGCTACACCCTCAAGCGTGCCCACCCGTACAAGCCCGAAGAGAAGCACGGCTTCATCGGCAGCCAGAAGGAAGGCATGGCCGTCTTCAGCAAGATCGATCCCGATGCGCCGCTGATCGTCGCCGAAGCCGTCTGGCAGTATTCGCACCACCTCCTGCACGGGCTCTTGAGCCACCGCGGCCCGATCCTGACGGTCGCCAACTGGTCGGGCACCTGGCCGGGGCTGGTCGGGATGCTCAACCTCAACGGCTCGCTGACCAAGGCCGGGGTGAAGTACTCGACGCTGTGGAGCAACGACTTCACCGACCGCTACTTCCTCAGCCGCCTGGGTAAATGGCTGACCACCGGCGAGTGCACGCATAAGACGACGCACTGCAAGCCGCTGACACGGGCAAAGGTGCCTGCATCTACGTTGCGCCTGGGCAACAAACTTGCGGCCGAACTGTCACGGGATAAGGCGATCCTCGGCGTGTTTGATGAGGGCTGCATGGGCATGTTCAACGCGATCATCCCCGACCACCTGCTCAACCCGACAGGTGTCTTCAAGGAACGCCTCAGCCAGTCGGCGCTCTATTACGAGATGACGCAGGTCAAGAAAAAGGAGGCCCAGGCGGTCTACGACTGGTACGTCAAGAAGGGCTTCACCTTCCACATCCCCAAGAAGGCGAAGCACAAGAAAGACCTGACGCAGAAGCAGGTGCTGGACCAGTGCCGGATGTACATCGCGGCGGTGCGGATCGCCGACGATTTCGGCTGTGACACGATTGGTATCCAGTACCAGCAGGGGCTCAAGGATTTGTGTCCCGCCAGTGACCTGGTCGAGGGGACGCTGAACAACACGGAACGCCCGCCGGTGTACTCCCGCGACGGGAAGCGCGAACTCTACCCGGGCCAATGCCTCCCACACTTCAATGAGGTCGATGAGTGTGCCGGGCTCGACGGGCTGATGACGAAGGTGGTCCATGATGCGCTGGGTCAGCCGCCGGAGAACACGCTGCACGACCTGCGGTGGGGCGATGTGGATCGCAGCGGGACGGTGGATGATTACGTCTGGGTGTTCCTGATCTCGGGCAGTGCGCCGCCCGCGCACCACATCGGCGGATGGAAGGGCAGCGACGGGCTGCGTCAGCCGGCGATGTACTTCCCCAACGGCGGCTCGACGCTGCGCGGGATCGCGAAGCCCGGGGAGATCGTGTGGTCGCGGGTGTGGGTGGACGGCAGCGTGCCGGGCGGTCGGCTGTGCATGGACCTCGGCCGGGCGGGCGTGGTGAAGCTGCCCAAGAAGGAGACGCAGCGGCGCTGGGACGAGACGACCCCGCAGTGGCCGATCATGCACGCGGTGACGTATGGCATCACGCGGGAGCAGATGATGGCCCGCCATCAGGCCAACCACATCCAGTGCGCCTACGCGGACAGCGCCGCTGCGGCGGACAAGGCGATGCTGACCAAGGCCGCGATGGCTAAGGCGATGGGGATGCACGTGACGCTGTGCGGGACGAAGAAGAACGGGAGTGGGTGGGGGTAGCCCAGAGGGGTTGGTGTTGCGCAGTGTGAATAGTCGCACCGCTACGCGGTGCTGGTCTTGGGAACGCGACCCCGGCGTCGCGTAGCGACGCGGCTATTGCTGTCCGCCATATCGAGAGGGTTTGGGGATCGTGCCCGCTCGGGGTAGACTCTCCCCATGCCCACGGTTGCCTTTACGCATGCCCTGCAGCGCCATATCGAGCAGCCGCCCGAGCGGGTGGCGGGGGGTACGGTCGGCGCTGCGCTCGACGTGGTCTTCGAAATGAACCCGAAGCTGCGCGGCTACATCCTGGAGGAGGACGGCGCGGTGCGCAAGCACATCGCGATCTGGGTGGCGGGCTTGCCGCTGCGCGACCACGAGACATTGAGCGATGCGGTCGGGGATGATGATGAGATCTACGTGATGCAGGCGCTCTCGGGTGGGTAGCGCCTGCCTTGCTGTCGTTCATGGAAACCCTTTCGATATCGAGGATTCAGCTTGCTTCAGAAACCGATCGACTTTGTGTTCCCCATCCTCTTGGCTCTGTTTGTAGGGTCGGGTTACGTGTTCAATCTCTTCGCCTGGTGCGACGAAAACATCGGTGGGTGGTTTGTGCCTGTCGCCATTACCGCTTTGGCGTTGCCGATCATCCTGATCCCGGTCGGCCGGGGGGTCGTGCAGGGGATGCGCGAGGCCAGCCAGGATTAGTGCATCTATACGGATCGTAACGACCACTCATCTCCCCCAGGGGCTTTCGCATGTCCGACACCCTCCACGTCGCCACCCGCAAGGGGCTGTTTACCTACGCCCGCAACGGCTCGGGCTGGAAGCCAAAGCACGCCGCGTTCCTCGGCGACCCGGTCGTCAACCTCGTCACCGACCCGCGCGACGGCACGATGACCGCCGCGCTCAAGCATGGCCACTACGGCCCCAAGATGCACCGCAGCCGCGACGGCGGCAAGACGTGGGGCGAGATCGCAACCCCCGAGTACCCGCCCGTGCCCGACGGCGTCGAGCTCTACAAGCACCCGTACACCGGCAAGCCGATCCCGTGGAAGCTCGTGATGGTGTGGGAGCTGGCGGTCGACTACAAGCACGAAGGCGGGCTCTGGGCCGGGACCCTGCCCGGCGGGTTGTTCCATTCCCAAGACCACGGCGAAACATGGGAGCTCAACCGCCCGCTGTGGGACCGGCCCGAGCGGAGGAAGTGGTTCGGCGGTGGGTATGACGAGGCCGGGCTGCACTCGGTCCTGACGCACCCCGACAGGCCGGACTACCTCGCGTGCGGCATCTCGTGCGGTGGGATGTGGGTCAGCGACGACCACGGCCGATCCTGGACCCGCAAGACCGACGGCATGCGCGCCAACTACATGCCCCCCGACCAGGCCTTCGACGGCGACGTGCAGGACCCTCACATCCTCACGCACTGCAAGCAAGACCCCGACACGATCTGGACCCAGCACCACACGGGGATTTTTGTGACACGCGACGGCGGCGAGAAGTGGGAAGAGATCACCGAGGCCGGCCCATCGACGTTTGGGTTCGCTTGTGCCGTGCACCCCGAGGACGGGCAGACGGCGTGGTTTGTCCCGGCCAAGAGCGACGAGATCCGCGTGCCAATCGACGGGAAGTTCGTCGTGACCCGTACCCGCGACGGCGGCAAGCGCTTTGATGTGCTCACCAAGGGCCTGCCCACGGGTGACGCGTACGACATTGTGTTCCGCCATGCGTTGGCGTTGGATGATGATGGCCAGACCCTCGCGATGGGGACGACGACGGGCAACGCATGGACGAGCGCGGACCAGGGGGATTCGTGGGTTGAGCTCTCGGGCAACCTCCCGCCGGTGTACGCGGTGCGGTTTGGGTAGGGGTTAACCGCCAAGGCGCCAAGAGCGCCAAGCAAGTCAATCAATTCTCTAAACAATGTCTTCCTTGGCGCTCTTGGCGTCTTGGCGGTTCAATCGCTACAGTCTCGGGCTTGTCCTTTGCCAATGGTGATCTCATGTCCGAGCCGAGTTTGCGTGAACAGTTGTTTCAGGAAGTCCTCCAGGCCCGCCAGCGTGTCTACGCGGTGCGTCCGCCGACGCCTCTGGAGCGGCTGGAGGTCGATGGGCTTGACGTGTGGGTGAAGCGTGAGGATATCCCGCCGATCCATGCGTATAAGTGGCGTGGTGCGTACAACTGCATGGCCGCGCTGCCAGAGGATCAGCGGACGCGTGGCGTGGTCTGCGCCTCGGCGGGGAACCACGCGCAGGGTGTCGCGGTTGCGGCGGTGAAGCTGGGGTGTGATGCGACAATCTTCATGCCCCGCCCAACCCCGCTGATGAAACGCGAGGCGGTCGAGCGGCACGGCGGCGAGCGCGTCACGATCGAACTCGTCGGCGATACCTACGACGAGGCCTCGGCTGCTGCGCGGCAACACGCGCAGGAAGCTGGGCTGGCCTACATCCACCCGTACGACGACCTTGCGACGATGGGTGGGCAAGGCACGATTGCCGACGAGGTCGTGATGTCCGGCGAAGGGCCGTTCGATGTCGCGTACCTGCAGATCGGCGGCGGCGGGATGGCGTCGGCGGTGGCGTGCTGGCTTAAGCACTACTGGCCGGGCATCAAGATCGTCGGTGTCGAGGGCGAGGGCCAGGCGTCGATGGCAGCGGCGGTGAAACACGGCGGGCCTGTCGAGCTCGACCACCTCGACATCTTCTGCGACGGCACGGCCGTGCGCAAGGCGGGGGAGCAGACGTACCAGCTATGCCGGGACTTGGTCGACGAGTTTATGAGCGTCAGCAACGAGCAGGTGTGCAGCGCGATCCGGCGGTTCTGGGGCTGGCGTCGGCAGATCGTCGAGCCGGCCGGGGCGCTGGGGCTGGCGGGGCTGTTGGCGCAGCGCGATCAGCTCAAGGGCAAACGGGCGTTGGCGGTGATGTGCGGCGCGAACATGGACTTCTCCCAGCTCGCGGTGATCGCGGCGGAGGCGGGCATCGGCGGGGAGATCCGCAAGCACATCCGTTTCGAGCTGCCGGAGCAGCCCGGCGCGATGCTCTCGCTGATCAACGACGCCTTGGCCGACTGCAATATCGTCGATTTCCAGTACGGCAAGACCCACGCCGCGCACGGCCAGCCCGTCATCGGTTTCGATGCCCCCCCGGAGGTCATCGCGCAGGTCCACGAGCGCTGCAAGCGGCAGGGCATCGTGTACCAGGACATCACGGCACACGAGGATGTCGACTTCCGCATCGTGAACTACGACCCCGCCACGTTCCAGCGGCCGTACCTGTTCCGATACGACTTCCCCGAGCGGCCCGGGGCGTTGCACGAATTCCTAGAGCTGGTCCAGCCCCACGCGAACGTGTGCTACTTCAACTATGCGTACACCGGCGAACGTGTCGGCCGGGCGCTGGTCGGACTGGAGTTTGATAGCGACGCCGCACGGGCGTCATTTGTCCGGCTGCTGAAGGAGGACGAGAAGCTCCGCCACATGCACCACGACCTGCCCGACGAGGCGTTGGCGCGGATGCTGTAAGTGGCGGTCGTCCCGATGCGCGTGAAACCTGATGCGGCATGAAAAGAACGGGTCGGATTGATGCCGCTACAATCCCCGCGTGACGACGACACCCAAGACAACGAAGAAAGAGCCGTGGTACAGCGAGGGCGTGAGCTTTGCGTGCACGCAGTGCGGCAACTGCTGCACGGGGCCCTCGGGCTACGTGTGGTTCGACGAGGACGAGGCCCGCGAGATGGCGGATTACCTCAAGATCGATATCGCTGACTTCTACGCGAAGTACACGACCAAGGCCCACGGCAAGCGGACACTGACTGAGGTCCGCCGGGGCAAATCCCACTACGACTGCGTGTTCCTCGTCGAGACCGGCGCGGGCAAGCGGGTGTGCTCGGTGTACCCGGTCCGTCCGACGCAGTGCAAGACCTGGCCGTTCTGGCCCAGCAATATGAAGTCGCGTAAGGCGTGGGACGAGTCTGCCGAGTCGTGCCCGGGGATGCGCTCGCCCGAGGCGCGGGGCAGCAACTTTGTGCCGATCGAGAAGGTACGGATCGAGCTGGCCAAGAACCCGCGGTACTTGTAGGGATGGCCGACCCGACCAACGCCGAGCTTTGGACGACCTGGCGAGACGCCGTACGCATAGCAGCGGTCGATGACGCGATCCGCGCGATCTACGACGAGGTCGGCCAGGCCATCCGCGACGCCCCGCGTGACTTCCCGGAAGGGCCGCCGACGTGCAACGCCTCGGGGCGCTGCTGCAAGTTCGATACCTATGGCCACCGGCTGTATGTCACGGGCCTGGAGATCGCGTGGTTTCTGGGTTGGGTTTCGGGTACCGGGTTTGGGGTTTCGGATGAGCCGCCACACTGTTCGCGTGATTCATCATCTATTGCTCTAACCGTGATTGAACCGGGACACCATGCGCCACCCGCACCGGACCAGCCCCCAGCCCCGAACCCCGAGACCCGTATCGAGGACGCTTGCCGGTATCAGGTCGATGGGCTCTGCTCGACGCACACGATCCGCCCGTTGGGCTGCAGGGTGTACTTCTGTACGCCGGGCACGGACGATTGGCAGCACGCGGTGTACGAGCGTTTCCTGGATCGCCTGCGTGCGCTGCATGCGGAGCACGGCCTGCCGTACCGTTACATGGAGTGGCGGGCGGGGCTGGTCGATGGGGATCGGTGGTTGGGGTAGCGCCGATAGGGCCCCTATTCTCACAGCGATTCAGGTGCATTAGCCGCGTCGCTACGCGACGCTGGGGGCCTGACAGACCCGGCACCGCGTAGCGGTGCGGCTATTCGAACTCCAGCAACTCTTCCGGCGCCTCCACGATCGCGTCCGCGCCTTTTTCTTTCAGCTCCTCAACCGACCGGAACCCCCAGGACACGCCGACGGTGAACATGCCCGCACGTTTGCCGGTCTGCATGTCTACGGCTGTGTCGCCGACGTACAGCCAGCGGTCGGCGGGGATGCCGAGTTGACTGATCGCGTCGAGCGCCCCGTGCGGGTCGGGCTTGGGGGCGGTGCCGGTGCGGTGGCCGCGGACGAAGGCCCAGTCGTGTCCGCCGAAGTATCGGGCGACGACATCGCGGGTCGCGTTGTCGGGCTTGTTGCTCAGGACGCCAAGCTTGACGCCGCGCTGTGCGAGTGCGTGCAGCGTTGCGTCGATGCCGGGGTAGGGGCGGGTGGTGTCGAAGCGGTGTTCTTCGTAGTAACGCATCTGCTCGGCGATGGCGTCGTCGACAAGGTGCAGGTGGTCCGGCCCGAGCGCATCGATAAAGAGCTGGCGGATGCCCTGACCCACGAGGGTGCGGTACGCATCGCGAGGATGGGGTGGTCGGCCGACGGCGGCGAGCGCGTGGTTGGCGGCGTCGGCGAGGTCGGTGAGCGTGTCGAGCAGCGTGCCGTCGAGGTCGAAGAGGGCGGCGTGGTAGGGCATGGGGGTGGTGGGGTGGAGTTGGGAGTTGGGAGTTGGGGATTGGGGAAGAAGAAGACTTTACCGCGTCAGTGTGTTTTCGCCACTGCCTTTCTCTAACCCCCAACCCCCAACTCCCAAATTGCAAACCCGCCGAGCCCGGTTTATCGTGTCGGGGTATCGAGGGGCGTTTTACGAGTCGGGGGATGGATCACGCTGGCCTATGGATGAAGCGCTGCGAAATGTGATTGGGCAATCGCTCGGTGCGATCCCTTCCGGGCGGTTTGTCTTGACCGCCGCCCACGAGGACCGCCGACTGGGAACGCTCGTGGGTTGGGTTCAGCAGGCCTGCTTCGAGCCGCCGATGGTCAGCGTCGCTGTCTGCAAGGGCACGCCCATCATGCCGCTCATCAGCGAGTCGCGCCACTTCGGCCTCTGCCAACTCGCCGCCGATGACCGCACACTCATCCGAAAATTCGCCAGCGCCGCCGATCCGGGCGAGGACCCGTTCCTCGGCATGCCGCTTGTCAAGCCCGTCACCCACAAGACCCCGATCATCGAGACCGCGCGCGTCTTCTTCGAGTGCGAGCTCACCTGCCACATGGACGTCGAGGGCGACCACGACATCTTCATCGGCACCGTGCTCAACGCCGGGTACAACGGCCCGTTCGACCCCGCCATCCGCATCCGCGAGGATGGCTACGGCTACTAAGTACTCCGCCATGTCAAAACGTTCGGGTCGTTGTTAGCCGCGCCGCTACGCGGTGCCGGGGTTTGCCGGGGGACTTAGTTTTTGTCAAACCACCAGCGTCGCGTAGCGACGCGGCTACAGCCGAAGGTTTAGGCTCTGTCCGAAAACGGTGGGATGGCCGTCTCGGCCGTCGATTGAGCTTCGTGACGGGCGGGACGCCCATCCCACCTTTGGTTTTCAGACAAAGCCTAGTCGTGGCATGACACGAGCCGCTTGCGGCTTCGCGTATGCGATACCACAGATCGGCATACAATCCCCCTATGCCGACCACCCCCCCGAGACCCCCTACAGCGTCGAAGACCCGATCAACCGCCAGATCCTCGCCATCTCCGAGGACCGGATCGCGGGCTTTACACGCACGCCCATCGAAGACATCGCCCAGCAGTCTGGCGTCGCGCTTGAGATCGTCATCGAACGCATCGCCGCGATGCTGCGACACGGCACGATCCGCCGTGTCCGCCAGACATTGCTCACCACTTCGCTTGCGCCGGGGGCGCTCGTCGCCTGGCAGGTGCCGCCCAAACACCTGCTCGACGCGTTCGCGTACATGTCCAAGCAAGACCCGTTCTCCGGCCACGTCGTCCTCCGAACGACCGACAAGGAAACGCCCGGCAGCGCGTACAAGCTCTGGACCACGCTCAAAGTCCCCGTCGGTTTTTCCATGCAGAAACACTGCGAACTGCTCATGCAGAAGACCGGGGCGACCAAGTACAAACTCCTGCCCGCGAAGAAACTCTTCGCATTAGGCGTCGGCCACGTCCGGCGAAAAACCATCGAGCCCGGCGCACGGACGGACGAGCCCGGACGGGTGCTGGATACGACCGTGGTCGAGCTCAACGACGACGAGTGGAACGTGCTGATGGCGCTCAAGCGCGAGTTCACACCCGAGGAGCTGGGCCCCAACCTCTGGGCCGGCCGCGCGGAAGAAGCCGGGCTGTCGCTCGATGCGTTCTGCACGATCGCCGAGTCGTTGGCCCAGCGCAAACTCATCGGCCGGTTCTCGACCTTCCTCGAACATGTCAAGAAGCACAAGGACGGCAGTAGGGTCACGCGCTTCAACGCGCTGTTCCACTGGCGCGTGCCCAAGGGCAAGGAACTCGAAGCCGGCATCGAGGTCGGCCGACACCACTGCATGACCCACGCCTACTGGCGCGAGGGTGGCGAAGATTTTTCCAACGTCAACATCATGGGCGTCTCCCACGGCACGGACAAAGACAAAGTCCTCGAACACAAAGCCGCGATCGACCAGCACCTCGAAGAGGCCGGCATCAAGGTCGAATACACCAACGTCTTCTGGGGCGGCAAGAGCGAGATCAAGCCCAGCGAGATCGCCCCGCAGGCATACGTCGACTGGTGCAAGTCGGTCGGCGTCGCCCCCGACACGATGCGGGCATAGCGCCGCAGATCGATCGCGTAGCCCCTTAGCCGCCGCCGACACGGCGGCGCGACGTCATGCATGATGCCAACACCCACCTCAAGCCTTGGCGGTGTCTCAACTGCCGTGAACACGTCGATCCGACGATGGCGCTGTGCTGGAACTGCGGGTACGACCGGGAGGGTGTGGCGCAGCCGGCGATGTTTGTCGACGAGGTCGATGTGGATACGTCGGTTTGTGCCACGTGCTTGTACGACCTCAAAGGCAACCCGGACGCGACGGCGTGCCCGGAATGCGGAGAGCCGGTGCCGTGGGCAGATTGTGATGTGTGCGGCGTACGTAGCAGCCGTTCAGCGATGGCGTACGGCTGCCCCGCCTGTAAAGCGACTGTTGAGAAACGGGCTTTCAAACCGGAGGTTCAGCGGTACCGCCACACGCATTGCCCTTCGTGCCGCTCCGATTTGCGGCAAGCTCTCGATGCGAAGGCATGCCCGGATTGCGGTGTGACCTTACCCGCCGAAAGTTACGATACGCCTCAGCAGGATGCACCGATACTGGCAACAAGTGCAGATCAGATGCGTCTAAGCAAGCATAAACGTATCTGGTTTATCGTGTGCTTGTTGATGATTTTACCCGGCTTCCCACTTGCGGCTGCGATGGCAACATGGCTGCACCACGTAGTGTCAGAACAGGCCGGGACGGGTGTCATCGCGTTCTGGTGTATCTTTATGCTGGTTTCGATTATCAACTTCCTTCGCGCGCTGTGTGGGAAGCTTACGCGCCATAGATAAGCTTGCGAGCTCGGGACCCTGAGAAGTCAACGATGAGTGATCCGGCCCCGCCCCCCACGCGCTACAAGCTCACCCTCGCCTACGACGGCAGCGCGTTCCACGGCTGGCAGAAGCAGCACCCGCCCGGCGAAGAACCGCTGCGTACCGTGCAGGGCGAACTCGAAAACGTCCTCGTCCGCCTGCTCAACACGCCGACCTACATGCTCGGCCTCCTCGGCGCCTCGCGCACCGACAGCGGCGTCCATGCGCTGGGCCAGGTCGCGCAGTTTGATGCGCATACGCCGATCCCGACCGAGCGGCTCGCCAAAGCGATCAACGCACGCCTGCCCGACGACATGGAGGTGCGCAACGCAGAGGTTGCGCCGCCGGGCTTCGACTGCATCGGCAGCGTCACCAACAAGCAGTACCGCTACCGCATCTACAACGCCGAGCACAAACCGCTCTGGCAACGCAACGCGGTGTACCACTGCTTCAACGCGGTGCTCGACATCGGCCGCATGCAGGACGCCGCCCGTCGCCTCGTCGGCACGCACGATGTCGAGGGCTTCGCCGCCGCGGGACACGGCCGGGCCGACACGGTGCGGTCCATCTACGACTGCCAGGTCTTCGCGGATGTCGCTTGCCCGCACGAGGTCCACATCACGATCCAGGGCAGTGGGTTTCTGTACAACATGGTCCGCATCATCGCGGGTACGCTGATCGAGGTCGGCCGGGGACGTTTCGAGCCCCAGCAGATTGGCCGCATCCTCGAAACCGCCGACCGCACCCTCGCCGGCCCAACCCTCCCGCCGCAGGGGCTGTGCCTGGAGTGGATCAGTTACGGGGATTGGGGGTTTGGGGGTTAGGGGTTGGGGGGTGTGCTTGCGTTATGATCAAGTACCGATTCGTCTTGATCAGTCCGTTCACCTACCCCCAACTCCCAATCCCCAATCCCCAATCCCCAACTCGTATTCTCCACCTCATCACGCGCCTGATCTTCGGCGGGGCGCAGCATAACACCGTGCTGACGTGTGCGGCGCAGGTGGCGGCGGGGCACGACGTGCACCTGTGTATCGGGCCGACGTTCGGGCCCGAGGGGTCGCTCGTCGAAGAGGCCGAGGCGAGCGGGGCGGTGATGCACCACGAGCCGACGCTGGTGCGCGAGGCGAGTGTGGCGAAGGACGCGCTGTGTTACCGTGCGCTGCGCAGGCTGATCCGCGCGGTCGATCCTGATGTCGTGCATACGCATTCAAGCAAGGCGGGCATCCTCGGCCGGGCCGCGGCGTGGCGTGAGGGCGGCAAGCAGGGCCGGCGGGCCGTCGTCCATACCGTCCACGGCCTGGGTTTCCACGACCGCCAACACCCGCTGACCCGCAAGCTCTACATCCAACTCGAACGCTACGCCGCGAAGCGTTGCCACCGGCTGATCGCGATCACGCCCCAGATGGTCGATGCATTTGCCGAGCACCGGATCGCCCCGCGCGAGAGGTTCACGGTGGTCCCCAGCGGCGTGCAGCTCGACCGCTTTGCGCCCAGCCCACCGGGGGTACGCGCTGCGGTACGCGAGCAGTACAACATCCCCGCCGACGCGGCCGTCGTCGGCCTGCTGGGTCGGCTCGATGCGCTCAAGGGCCAGCGCGACCTGATCGAGGTCTACCCCCGGCTTTCAGCGGCGCTCACCGGCCGACCGGTCCACCTGCTGTTCATCGGCGACGGGTTTGACCGGGCCAACGTAGAACGCGCGATCGCGTCGGCAGGGCTGGGGGATCGTGCGACGATCACCGGCCTCTTGCCGTACGGCGAGCTCTCGCGGGTGTTGTCGGCTTTGGACGTGAGCGTGCTGCCGTCGTACCAAGAGGGCCAGAGCCGGACGCTGGTCGAGTCGCTGCTGTGCGGTGTGCCGGTGGTCGGCTACGCGGCGGGGGGGATCCCGTCGATTATCCAAGACGGCAAGACCGGCCGGCTCGTACCCGTCGGCGACAAGCCCGCGCTGGTGCAGGCGGTTGTAGAGGTTCTGGCACACCCCGAGGCGGCGGCCCGGATGGCCGATGCCGGCGCGGCGCACGTCCGCACACATTTTGATGTCGCTCCGATGGCCGACACGATCCAGAGCGTCTACGATCTGGCCCTCGAAGACGCCGCGCAGAAGCGGCGCTAGCCGGCGGCCTACGGACGCCGGTCGTCATAGTTCCAATTGGTGCACAACGTCGAGCGTCCGTAGGAGTTAGGGTGAGTGGAGGAGTCCGCGACCATACCCACCGCGATGGAACAAGAGGAAGGGTATCCCCGGTGGGTATCGTTCGAAGACTCACTCCACCCACCCTACGCCGACCGGCGTCCGTAGGCCGCCGGCTATTCTGAAGTGTTAGTGTTGTTCGTTGATCGCCCCCGGAACCTGAAAGCAGCAGACTCATGGCCAACATCCTCGTAGTAGGCCCGCACCCCGACGACCAGGAACTCGGCATGGGTGGGACGATTATCCGCCTCGCGCAGCAGGGGCACAACGTCCTGCTGCTCGACATGACCAACGGCGAGCCGACGCCGCTGGGCTCGCCCGAGCAGCGCGAGCGTGAGTGGACCGCCGCCGCAGAGATCATGGGAGTGAAGCGCAGGCTGCTCGGGCTCAAGAACCGCGAGGTGCAGCACACGCTTGAGGCGCGCCACGCCGCCGCCGCCGTGATCCGGGAACACCAGGCCGACATTTTGTTTATCCCCTACGAGCAGGACGCCCACCCAGACCACCGCGCGGTGACGCGCATCATCGAGGACGCCCGCTTCGACGCGAAGCTCACAAAGACCGACATCCCGGGCGAGCCTTGCTACCCCAAGTGGGTGTTCTACTACTACGCGACGCACCTGCGCTGGGTGGCCGACCCGTCGTTCCTGCTCGATATCTCCGAACAGATGGACGACAAGGAGCGTGCGGTCAAGGCCTACGAGACGCAGTTTGTCTTGCCCGAGAAGAACCGCCGGGTCGTCGAGTGGATGCGTGAGTTCAACGGCTACATGGGCAGCCGTATCGGCGTGCGCTACGCAGAGCCGTTCTTCACCAAAGAGCCGGTGGGGCTGGCATCGCTGGAGGGTTTAGTGATGTAGGCGTTGCGGACACTCGGCCGTAGGGTGGGTGGAGCGAGTCCGCGAGCGATACCCACCGGGCGCTGCCTGGCGTATTGGTATCTCGCGGTGGGTATCGGCCGCGGCCGGCCTCCACCCACCCTACATCTGACGCATTGCTTCACCGGTACGAGATATCCTGCACCAGGTTCCCCTCCGCATCGCGGTACCAGACCAGCGTCGGCTCGGGCGAGAGCCCCGGGGCGACGATGCGCGGCGGCAGGTCGTCGCGCGACGGCGCGAGCATCCGAAACGACGCTTCGTAAGGCCGACCCGTCTCGCTGCCGCGCTCAAAACAGAACAGCGCATCATCGCTCGCTTCGAGGTGGCGAGCGACACCCATCTCGTATCGCCGGGTGCGGAAGCCGTAAGCCTGGAGCGTCGTGCGGAGTTCGTCGATGGACCCGGGCATGTTACGGCCCTGCTGGTTGAGCAGGCGGAGGCCCTGGCCAAGAAACTCAAGCCGTTCGGTCGCGGCCGCGAGGTCGCTTGGCCGCTGCTCACGCGCGAAGTTGCGCCAGCCCTGCTGTACAGCGACAAACCCCTCGCGCCCAAACGCGAGCAGCATCGCCTCGTCGGCGCCGTTGCCCTGGTTGAGCAGCTTGAGGTATTCGACGAATCGTTCCTGATGCGCCCCGTCGTCGCCGTGGATGAGGTAGTACACGACCGACCACGACTGCGCATAAAGCAGCGATGCGTGCTCGGGCTGTTCGCGCAGCGAGAGGTTCCACACCCGGCTCGACACGCTGTTGAGCCGGTCCAGCGACATCGCGTGGCCATTGTCGAGCGCTTCGCGCACCCGCTCGATCCGCCCGCGGTGGGTTAGCCCCGCCGCCATTTGGCCCCCGACCAGCACAGCATCTTCGAAGTACTGCGCGAGCCCCTCGTTGAGCCAGACCGGCAGGTTCGGGCCGATGTAGTTCCACGCGAACTGGTGGAACCCCTCGTGCTGCAGCACACGGAAGGTACGCGGCCGATCGCCCGACTCCGCCCACGTCGCGAGCCCTTGCAGTGTGTGCGTGACGAAGAACAGCCCGCCGGAGTTGCTCGCGTCGATGTCGTGCTCGGCCATGAACCGGACGTAGTCCTCCCGCGTCCGCAGGAGGTACAGCGGCATCGGGTCGAGCTCGCGTGCCAGGAACCCGCTGAACCGACGCTGGTACGACTCGAACACCGCGTCCATGTGTCGGCCAAACGGCACGGTCTCCTCACGCGACAGGTTCGTGTAGATGAGGTAGTGGTGGCTGCGATAGGCGGTCAGGTCGAACGCCGACGCGCGGCTGTCGGCTACGACGGGGGTGGCCGACACCGACAACCCCGCGAAAAGCGCGGCGAGCAGGGCGATCAACGGCAAGACGGATCTGTGCAGCATCCCCGGTTTTATCGGGGTATCGTGGCGGCTGGATAAGCCCAGGCCGCGAAGCCGTATCTCGTGAGGTGGTCTGCGGTACGTTCGTGCATCCAGCCGCGTGATCCCATCGAACTTACCATTGCAACCGTTACCACCCGCATGGAGACCGACATGAGCCCATCCCCATTCGCCCACGTGCTGCGCCGCCCCCGCAGACTGCGTCTAGCTATGCTGCTGGGTCTGCCGTTGGTCTTGTTCGCGGTGTTCAGCCAGGTCGGCTGCTCGTTGTTCGGGTACCACGGCGTCGAGGAATGGCCCAGCACGGCGCTGATTGAAGACGGGCGGTACGAGGTCCGTCAGTACGAGCCGGCCGCGGTGGCGGTGACCGTTATCGAGCCGGGTGTCGATAACGTTGGTAACGAGGGCTTCCGCCGACTCGCGGGCTACATCTTTGGCGGTAACGCGGGCGACACCAGCATCGCCATGACCGCCCCCGTCGTGATGGAGCCGAGCGGCAAGGGCGAAGATATCCCGATGACCGCGCCGGTCGTGATGGAGCAGACCGACGCCGGCTGGGTGATGGCCTTCGTCCTACCGAAGGAGTACACCGCCGAGAACGCCCCGACGCCCGACGACGACCGCGTCACCATCGCCACCGACCCCGGCGGGCTCTACGCCGTGTATTGCTTCTCGGGTTGGTTCGACAAAGACGATCTTGCGACCTACACCCCACGCCTCATGGACTGGCTCGAAGCTAACGGCTACCGCGCGATCGGTGAGCCCCATATCGCGGGCTACGACCCGCCGTGGACGTTGCCGTGGTTTCGACGGAATGAGGTGATGGTGGAGGTGGAGGCGGTTGAGGAGTAAACCCGGACGTGATGGTGGCCGGGGTCGGCGCAGCCGTCCCCGGAAAATCACGCAGTGATCTCGATGTTCGGCACCCATTCCGGGGGGTCGCTTCGCTCCACCCCGGCCACCAGCCGGCGTAACGAGGTGATGGTGGAGGTGGAGAAGGTCGAGGAGTGATTCGATAGTAGGGTGGGTGGAGGCCGTCCGCGGCCGATACCCACCGCGAGATACCAACACGCTAGGCAGCGCCCGGTGGGTATCGCTCGCCAACTCGCTCCTCCCACCCTACATTTTGATTGACACCCGCTCTTCTAAAGCGAATAATGAATCCATGGTCGATGATCAAACACAACCCGACGACGCCCCATCAACGCAGGTGGCCCTCGACAAGGCCCGCCGGCTGATCCGTGAAGGTGCCGACCAACTGGACCGAGGTGAAGCGATTGATGGCGAGGCTGTGATGCGCCAGCTGCGTGAGAAGCACCAGCGGCTAGTGGACGACGAGCAGGCCAAGTCGGCATGAGCCGATACCAGTTCTCTCCGGCCGCGATTTCAGACCTTGAACACATCGACGACCAGACGATCTTGCGCTTCGGTGTGCGGCAGGCGATGACGCTCGCGGAGACGTTTGAGCAAACTTTCACTATGCTCGCCGAGAACCCCGGGGTCGGGCATCTGCGTGAAGACCTGTCGCCCGAAGGCAAGGCGTTTCGCTATTGGACGGTGCTCACGCGGTTTGTCGTGGTGTATGAGCCCGGGGATGGGGTCATCAGAGTCGTCCGCATATTGGATGGGTCGCAGGATATGCGCGCGATTCTTGATCGCAAGTGATGAGTACGTTCCGGGGGGCGTTTTGCTCCACCCCGGCCACCAGCCGCTATTCAATGGTCTGCAATCAGAATGGCCGTTCGTTGATATCAATAAGTGGTTCAAGCGTGCGGCGCAGTATCGGCGCAAGTGTTTTTAGGCTGGCATATGGTTGTTCTGGTAAATACACAGAAACCAAAGCTTCACGCAATCTCCTATACGACGCCAGTTTGTGCGGTATTGCTTCACCAGTCAGCAGTTCTATCAACTTCTGGCGTAGTTTTCGTTTGTGTTCATCTACACGATCGTGAGCCCAACGATCTGCGATTTTTCGGGTTCAAAGTCGTATGGATGCAGTATCCGTGCGATTGCGGCATGATTCACAACATGCGTACACTCGTCTTTGGACTGATCTTGGCCTTGATCTGATTTGTCATTGTCCATTGTTCGCTCACTACAAAATCGCAATGGTTAGGTAGTCAGCATGCTCTGTTTCTATTGGTTTTCAAACCTACTTCCCCGCATAGTCGATCAACCGCGCGATCTCGTTGCGGAGGTCTTTGCGATGCACGACGCGGTCGACGAAGCCCTTCTCTTGCAGGAACTCGGCGCGTTGGAAGCCGTCGGGGAGTTCCTGGCGGACGGTGTTGGCGATGACGCGGGGGCCGGCGAAGCCGATGAGGGCTTTGGGCTCGGCGAGGATGAGGTCGCCGAGCATGGCGAAGCTGGCGGTGACGCCGCCGGTGGTGGGGTCGGTGAGGACGGAGAGAAACAGCCCGCCGGCGTCATCGAGCCGGGCAAGCGCGGCGGAGGTCTTGGCCATCTGCGCCAGCGAGAGCGCGGACTCCTGCATGCGTGCGCCGCCGGACGCGGACACGACGATGACCGGCCGGTCTTCCTTGGCGCCCAGTTCGATCGCGCGGGTGATCTTTTCGCCGACGACCGAGCCCATCGACGCCATCATGAAGCGCGTGTCCATCACGGCGAGCACCACGCCGCGGGCTTTGATGAACGCCCGGCCCGCGAGGAGCGCGTCCTTGTGGCCGGTCTTCTTCTGCTCTTTGGTGATGCGCTGCTTGTAGGGGATGCGGTCGACGAACTTGAGCGTGTCGGTCGGGCCGAGGTCTTCCCAGAGTGGCTCGAAGCTGCCGGGGTCGACGAGCAGGTCGATGCGCTGCTCGGCGTCGATGCGGTAGTGGTGCTCGCACTCGGGGCAGACGTGGTTGTTCTGCTCGACGGCCTTCTTGTAGAGCATCGCCTCGCACGACGGGCAGCGCATCCAGAGCCCCTCGGGCACGGTAGTCTGCTTCTTGTTGGTGGGGTCGGCGTTGCCCTGCCAGGTGCTGGGGCCTTTGGCGGCGGGGGTGATGCCGGGGGTGGGGGTCGTCGTTTTTGAATCGGTCACAGGAGTGGCTCCTGGCGGTGGTTGAGTGGCTGTACCGTTACGGCCCGGGCGGTCCGCGGTGTGCGGGAAACTTCCGGGGGGCTGTTTCGGATATCGTCTAGTGGCTGGGATTATAGCCAAACCTGGACACGGGAGCAGCAAATGCGTGTTGTGCGGTTCGAGGATGAAAGCGGGCAAGTGCTTTATGGGCAAGACCTTGGGGGCGGCGAGGCGGCGGTCGTGGGTGCGTCGCCGCTGGCGGTGTTCCCAGCCCTGCCGCGGCCGACGGTTGAGCGTGTGCGGATCGCTCGGCTGCTTGCACCGGTTGAGCCGCCGAACATCTTCGCGATCGGGCTGAACTACCGGGCGCACGCGGCGGAGACGGGCGCGGCGGTGCCCGACCGGCCGGTGGTGTTTATGAAGCCGACGAGCAGCGTGCAGCACCCGGGCGGCGAGGTCCGCATCCCGGCCTGTGAGTTCGACGGACCCGAGACGGACCAGGAGGCCGAGTTGGCGGTGGTGATCGGCAAGGCGGCGCGGAACGTGAGCGAGGCGGACGCATTGGGCTACGTGCTCGGCTACACCTGCGCCAACGATGTCAGCGCGCGGTGGTGGCAGAAGCAGGGCAGCGGCGGGCAGTTCATCCGTGGCAAAGGGTTTGACACGTTCTGCCCGCTAGGGCCAGCGCTGGTGACGCCTGGGGCAGGTGACGACTGCATTGCTGATCCGCAGGCGCTGCGCATCGTGGGCAAGGTCGATGGCGAAACGCTGCAGGACGCCGGCACGGCCGACATGATCTTCAGCGTCGCGCAGCTCGTCGCGCTCCTGAGTCAGGACACGACGCTCCTACCGGGCACGGTGATCCTGACAGGCACGCCGCCGGGTGTTGGGGTGGCACGCGACCCGCAGGTCTGGCTTCGGCCGGGTGGCGAGGCGTGGGTTGAGATCGCGGGGATCGGGGTGCTGCGCAATCGGGTCGTGCAGGGATGAGGCGTGGTGCTCGGGCATCGCCTGCGCTGGCTCGGGGCGCGTTGTGTCTAGAGCCCGATCGATTGGGTTAGTAACACGAGCTTTTCTTGCACCTGGAGCAGCGATTCTGCCGGGCCGTAGATAAGTACCGTTTGCGTTGCCGGTAGCAGGATCAGGCAGAGACCGGCGACAAGCACGGATCGGCTTCGGCCGACCAGGTAGAAGCAGATCAGCCCGGCGATCTCGGGCAAGTACCATTGCTGGGCCAGCGCACCTCGGGGGTTTGCGGGGATCAGTTGGATACATAGCACAAAGACAGCCAGCCCCGTGAAGATAGCGATCAGTGGCCACGCGGTGATTTTGGGCTTGTCGGATTTGCTGTGTTTTCGGGCGTTTGCGATGCCAAGCATGCCAGGGACTCCACGCCTCCGTGGTGATGTTGGTCGAACGTCTGGTCCCTGGGGTGGATTCGAAACGCGGGGCTGCGTGCTAGGCTCTGTCCGAAAACGGTGGGATGGCCGTCTCGGCCGTCGATTGAGCTTCGTGACGGGCGGGACGCCCATCCCACCTTTGGTTTTCAGACAGAGCCTAGTGCAGCTCGCCGATGGTGATTTCGCCGGTGGCGGCGTCGAGGGTGAGGGTGATGTTGGCGTTGCCCGCGGTGAGGGTGATGGTGGCGTCGGTAGCCTGGTCGAGTTGGCCGTAGATGCCAAAGCCGAGTTGGCTGTCGCCTCCGACGCTGATGGATTGGAGGGTGACGCCTTCGAGTTCGGCGGTATCGTCGGTGCCGAATCGGACGGTGTAGTCGCCGCCCGAGGTCGGGTGTGCGAGGGGGGTGTCGGGGTCTGAGCTCGCGGCGATGTGGTAGGTTTCGGTGGCGGTGTCGAAGACGATCAGCCGGGGGTCTTCGCCGTGGGCGATGGACGCGGCGCGGCAGGCGTCGAGGTCGGCGGCGAGAAGGGCGGCGGCGCTTCGGAGCTTGGTGGTGTGAGGGGGGCGGAGCATCGGCGCGGCTAGCGCACCGATAATCCCGATGATCGAGACGGTGATCATCAACTCGACGAGGGAGAAGCCCGCTTGGCGTCGTGGCCCAGATGGTCGCATACGGGGGGTATCGAAGCGATGGGCGAGGGGCTTGAGGCGAATCGGTGTATCGCTTCTATAGATGCGCCGCACGATCCGCTTAACCCGTCCTGGTATGTCGTCGATGAGCGGGGTATGGGTATTCCTGCCCCACGAGCGCGGTGTTTTCGTCGTTCGGCTGGCTTCACGCTGCTGGAGGTGCTGATCGCGTCGATGATCCTGGCGTTCGCGACGCTGGGCCTGGTGCAGGCGGTCTCGGCCGCTCAGGCGCAGACCTACGACGCGCTGCGGCGGGCGCGGGCGACGGCATTGGCAGACGCGCTGCTTGAAGAGGTGCTGTCCAAGCCTTACGCCGACCCGCAGGCAGAGACCGCCGTCGGCCCCGACACGGGGGAGTCCGGGCGTGACGATTTCGACAACGTTGATGATTACCACGGTTTTGCCGAGGCTGCGGGTGCCCTGTCGGATCATGCCGGTGCGCTGTACCCCACACGGTTCCAGCGTTTTGAGCGCAGCGTGACCGTGCAGCCGCAGACGGTATCGGTCGCGGGGTTAGGGGGCGATCGTTCGGGCATGCTTGTGACCGTGACGGTGACCGAGCCGGCAGAGTCGGCGGGCGGTTCGGCGGGTCGGTCGTGGACGGTGACTCGCTTTGTGCCGGAGGCCCCGTGATGCGTATGGTCTCACGCTACAAGCGGCGGCGTGCAAACGGCTTGACCCTGATCGAGCTGATGCTCGCGCTGGCGGGGATGTCGCTGGTCGGCTCGGCGGTCGCGTCGATGCTCCTCGCGGTATCGTACGGCACGCAGGCAGACAAAAACCTGCGCGGTTTGATTACTAAGCAGATGGCGCTGCGCAGCCGGCTGAGTGCGGCGGTACGCGAGTCGGCGATGGTGCTGGAGCAGGGCGACGGCTACGTCTTCCTCTGGGGCGCCGATGCCGACGACAGCGGGACGCCGAACCTCAGCGAGATCACGCTGGTCGAGTTTGACAGCGATACACGGACACTGAACACCTACCGCGCGCCGGCGACGCTGGCGAGTGACCCTGCCTACGACCTGGCGCTTGCGTTTACGACGCAGACGGCCGGGGTCAAGGGCTCGGCGGATTTCCCGGCGACGCGATGGGCGTCCGATGTCTCGGGCTTCGTAGTCACACTCGATCATGCGACAGCGCAGTCGGCGCGGATGCTGGGCTATCGGCTGACGCTGGTGGCGGGTGACGAGCAGGACGAAGTGGTCGGCGCGGCAGCGCTGCGCAATCTTGAGGACGAGTGATGCGGTCAGAGGGGCATGTAACAAGCCGGGTGATGACGGCGCGTGAGCGGGGCACGGCGATGCTGCTGGTGCTGCTCGCGCTGTCGGTCGCTTCGATCTTAGCGCTGTCGTTTCTGCGGATGCAGGGCCCGACGATGGCGGTCGCGAGCAACATCGACCGGCACAGCAAGGCCCGGGCCGTCGCCGAGTCCGGTCTTGAGATCGCGATCGGCTACGTCAAGGACAACCCGGACTGGCGCACCACCCGGCCACACGGCGCATGGGTCACGGATGTGCCCTACGAAGGCGGGGCCTTTTCGATCTTCGCCACGGACGCGGACGGCGACCTGAGTGATGACCACAGCGACCCGGTCCTGCTGTCGGCGGTCGGCTCCTTCGAGGGCGTGACCCACCGTGCTTCGGTGCGGTTCCAGCCGGCGGCGGCTCCGTTCGCGATGGAGGCAGGGACCGTTGTTGCGGATGGGACACCTCAGGTTGTGAACTTGAAGGGCAGCTACAACGTGCCGGTTGTCGTGTGTACGCCGCAGGCCGACGGGAACACCGAGCCGTTCGTGGTCCGGGTGGATACGGTGACGGGCGGCAGCTTCCGGGTGTGGCTCCAGCGGTGTGACAACGGGGCCGTCGCAGCCGACACGGTCCACTACATGGTGATGGAGGAGGGGGTCTACAACGTTGACGGCGTGCGGTGCGAAGCTCGGCGGGTCGAGTCGACAGTGACGGACAACCTCCGGAGCTGGAGCGGCGAGTCATGCAGCTACGGCAACAGCTACAGCCGACCGGTCGTCTTTGGGCAGGTCATGACCGCGCGCGATGCCCGCTGGTCGTCGTTCTGGTGTCGGGGGGGGAGCTCGGGTTCGGCCCCGACCGGGTCGACGCTGTATGTCGGTAAGCATGTCGGGGAAGATAGTGTGACGGCGCGTGCGGACGAGACGCTTGGCTACATCGTCTTCGAGTCGGGGCGGCACAGCATCAACGGTGTCGGCGTGGATGTCCGGCTGTCGGGCGATTCGGTGATGGGCGTAACCAACGGCTCGGGCTACAACGCGCCGTACCACCGGCCGTTCGATAACGCGCCGCGGGTGGTCGTGCTTTCGCAGGCCGCGATGGATGGGAACAACGGCTCGTGGGCGATGCTGTGGGGTGCATCGTCGATCACGCGGTCGCGGGTGCGTGTGATTGTGGATGAGGACAAGTTGCGCGATCCGGAGCGGAGCCATACGACCGAGCAGGTTGGCGTGATCGCGTTTGAGCGTGGGCCGGACGCGATGGCTGAGCAGGTAGTTGTCCAGTACGAGTTTGACCAGGCCGAGTTTACGCCACACGCCGTGGGGCACTGGCGTCTCGACGAGCCCGCGGGCGGTGGCGGCGGGGTCGCGGTGTATGACCGCGTGTACATGAGCAGCTACGCGCGGATCGATAGCTACGACTCGACGCGCGGAGCCTATGGCCCTTCCAACAACGCCGCGTCCGCCACGGTCTCCACCAACAGCACCGGCAGCCGCAAGGTCTACCTCAACAGCCACAGCAGGATCGAGGGGGATGCGTATGTCGGAGTCGGCGGCAGCCCGGCTGATGGTGTCTTTGTCAACACGTTTGCCTACCTCACGGGCCAGCGACTCGCCGCGACGACACAGGCCCTCTTGCCCGCGATGACCCCGCCCAGCGATATGCCCGCGCTGGTCAACACGACTTACCGCGTCACCGGCACAACAACCCTTCTCGTTGACCAGGACTTGCACTACCGCGACCTGTATCTTCAGAACGACTCGGTCTTGCAGGTCCAGGGCCACCGACGGATCCAGGTCGACCGCCACTTCCGCATGTACAACAACAGCCGGATCAACATCCCCCCCGGCTCATCGCTGACGCTTTGGTGTGGCAACAAGGTGGAGATTTATCACAACGCCCGGCTCAACGCCGACTCGACCGCGACCAGCCGGTTCACCGCGTATCTCTACGGGAACAACCGGCGCTTCCGCATGTCCTCCGGAGCGATCGGGGCGGGTACCGTGTACACCCGCGGTGACTTCCGCCTCGACAACGATGCGCAGTTCTACGGCCGGGTCCTCGCCGGGGACGACGTCGATCTATACGGCAGGTCGCAGCTACACGCCGACATCTCACAGCCGACGCTCGGCGTCGCGACGACGACGGCGGTGGATGAGGTCGCAGGCAACGACGGTGGGTTCCGTGGCGATGCCGTCGGAGGGGCGGCCAAGCCCGCTGCGCTTGTCCCCCCGGGCACAGCGGCTACGTTCGATGGTGCGGGGGACGCCATCGAGGTCCCGCATGTGGACGCCTATCTCCTGGCTGACGGTGCCGTGTCACTTTGGTTCCGCGCCGATACGCTGGGTGGGGAGCAGGCGTTGTTTAGTAAGGATGCCAGTGGCTACGGAGATGGCGGCCATCTGACGCTTTACCTCGACGGAACCCGGCTCAAGGCCCGGCTCCAGAGTGACCGCGATTCATACGAAGTCCAGTCGTCTGTGTTGACTTCCGGGCGGTGGTATCACGCGGTCTTCTCGTTCGGGGCCGAGGGCATGGCGCTGTACATCGACGGTGTGGAAGTCGATACGCTGCCCTACGGCGGCGGGTTGGGTGTGACCTCCGGCGGCTCGGGCAACACCGAGCCCATCACGATCGGGGCGAGCACATCGACGTCTACTGCGGGCTTGATCACGCCGACCCAAGACTACTTCGATGGCGTGATCGACGATGTCCGGCTGTACGACCAGTGGTGCTCCGCGAGCCAGGCGGCGCAGATCATGGTCGGCACGGCCCCCTCGACACGTGTGTCAGAGACCCTCGTCATGGATACCGGCAACTACGGCGCGCCGCTCCACCTCCACATCGACAATCCCGGCAATGTTACCTGGGACAAGGGAGTGCTTCGTTTTGATGCGGCGGCGATTGCACGGTCACTGACGAACGCGGGCAAGGTCCATACCGCGGTCACAGCCTCGGGTGAATTTTCGGTTGTGATGCGCTTCGAACGCGCGCAGCCTAACACCACGCGTTCCCCGTCCTACCTCTTCGCGATGTCGTCTTCCTCCGCGAGCCACAACTTCGCAGTCGGGCAAAACCAGCAGGCCTACGACGCACGGCTGCGTACTTCGTCGTCCGGGTCCAGCGGGATCCTGACACCGCCATATGTCTCGGGCGATGCGCTCAACCACGACACCAGCGTCCACTTCGCGATGACCTACGACGGGACGACCCTGCGGACATACATCAACGGATCTCTTGATAAGTCCCAGCCGGTCTCCGGGTCGCTGTCGAGTTGGAGTGATTCGATGCCGCTGGTCGTCGGCAACGGGCTTAGCGGCGGGCGGGCTTGGCTTGGCGGGATCGACTCCGTCCGCGTGTACGACAAGGCGCTATCAACGTCACAGATCGAAAACCTCGCACAGCGGCTGCCGATTAACGCCATCGGTGCCGGCAGTGGCACGGTTCTCTGGGTCGAGCCGGAGTAGCGCGGCCCGGGCAGAGGCGTTATCCTCCCGAGGATGCCAAGCCAGGTGGATGTCGTCGTTGCCGGTTCGTGTGTGATGGATTTGCTTTGCCACCCGGTCGCGCTGGATCGGCCGATCGGTGGTGGGGCGTTGCATGCGATCGCGCCGCCCGCCGCGCTGCCGGGCGGGATTACGAGCAACGCGGGCATCGCGATGGCCCGGCTCGGGCTGCGCGTCGGTGCCGCGTCTTTCGTCGGCGACGATGCGTGGGGCACGCTGCTGCGAAACGCTTTGCAGGGCGAGGGCGTCGAGACGGCCCGGCTACGCACGCATCCCGAAGCGCCGACAAGCACGACGGTGGTTCTCGTCGATGACGCTGGCGAGCGCAGTTTTCTCCATGCGCAGGGCGCTCCGAAACGCATCGACGCCGGTTTCTTGATTGATGATGTCCAGGCATGGCGTGGTGTCGGCTGGGTGCTGCTGGGGTACTACCCGCTATTGCCGGACCTGATCGATGATCTGCCCGAGGTGATGCGCACGCTGCAATCGCTGGGCTGTAAGACCGCACTCGACAGTGCGGGCGGGTTGGAACGCGGCGGCACGCTCGACGTGCTCGCGCCGACGCTGCCGTACCTGGACCTCTACATCCCCTCGCGTGGCGAAGCGCAGACGCAGACCGGCGAGGCCGACCCGGCCCGAATGGTCGAGCGCTATCGCGACGCCGGGGCCGAGGGGCTCGTTGGCGTCAAGCTCGGCGGCGCGGAGGGCGTGCTGCTGAGTCCACGCCGCGGCGAGGTCTTGCATGTTCCCAGCGCAGCGCCGCCCGGTCCCGTGATCGACACCACCGGCGCGGGCGACTGTTTCCTCGCCGGGCTCATCGCGGGACTCACGCGCGGTATGTCGGTCCGTGAGGCGGGTGAGCTTGGCTGCGCCGTTGCCGCGCAGAGTGTGACGGCGCTAGGCGGTTGGGCAGGGGTGGTGGCTGATGGCGCGCAGTAAAGCACGGCCGTGCTTTAGGTGAGTCAATCTAACTTGATGCGCGGCTTGATCGCCGCCGCAAGCTTAGTCCAAGTCCGAGGGGTCGTAGACCCACTGGTTCAGGGTGCGGTCGTAGTCGCACAGTTCGCCGTCGTTGAACCATAGCTTAAGTTCGCGCTCGGCGGAGGCCTCGCTGTCGCTGCCGTGGATCAGGTTGTTGCCGCCGGACATGCCGAAGTCGCCGCGGATCGTGCCCGCGTCGGCCTTCTGGCCGTTGGTCGCGCCGATGAGGTTACGGCAGACCGCGATCGCGTTCACACCCTTTACCGCCAGCACCAGCACCGGTGAACTCGTCACAAACTCGAGCAGCCCTTTGAAGAACGGCCGCTCCTTGTGCTCCGCGTAGTGCTCCTCGGCCAAGGCCTGGGGCACCATCATCATCTTCATGCCGACGATCGTCAGCCCTTTACGCTCAAGACGCGCCAGCACCTCGCCCATCAGGCCACGCTGCACGGCATCGGGTTTCAAAAACAAAAGAGTGGTCTGCATCGGTCGCCTCGTTGGGGTTGAAGGAAGGTGGACAGTCTCAAAATCGGGGCGGGGAGTATACCGCAGCAGCCCCTGGCCCGTAACCGCCGGCAAAACGGGTGGCGGGGGGGTGAGCGAAGCACACGCCCCGGAACAGGCAGGTGCGACGCGAAGGCAAAGCACGCCCACCCGCAGAGGCTTGCTGCGGCAGGGTTTATGACGCCAGCCAGCGATTTCTTGAAAAATTGTCGCCAAAACGGGGCTAAAGGCCCGCTCTGGTATCCTGTTGTTGCATTTGTCCGCTTGGCCCCAGCTCCCCGGGAATCCATGTCACAGCCCAATCCCGCCAGCCCGCCCCCGACTCCGCCGCTGCGTGTCCGCGCTGCGCGGGTTGTGTTCGCCGCCGGGGCCGTCGTGTTCTTTGGCTTGCTCGGCTGGACGACCTGGCAATCCTTTAGCCGCGCCTCGGCCCCGCCCGCGCTTGCGGCGGTCGAGACGAGTGGGGACGCCCAACCCGTCCAACGCCCCGGCGTCGCGTGGTCGGTGATGCAGACGGCTGACGGATCGGCTGACGTTGAGGTCGTACAGGCCGAGCCCGAAACCCAGGCCGATGCGTTCGTTTCGATTGCAGAGCACACTGTGCAGCCCGACGCTGCTGATGCGTCACACCCCAGCCAAACGCGGCCTGCCGAGTTGATCGTCGATGGTGAGGTCTGGACCGGCCCGACGTTCGACGGCCGACCCATCCGCCCGGTGCGCACCGTCACGATGCGCACCACCGCCTACAGCCCCGACGAGCGCTCCTGCGGCGTGTGGGCCGACGGCATCACCGCCTCGGGCATGAGCGTCTGGACCAACGGCATGAAGCTCGCCGCCGCCGACCCGTCGATCCCGTTTGGCACGATCCTCACCGTCCCCGGCTACAACGACGGCCACCCCATCCCCGTCCTCGACCGCGGCGGCGCCATCAAAGGCAACCGCCTCGACCTCCTCTATCCCACCCACGACATCGCGATGCAGTGGGGCGTGCAGGATTTAGAAGTCGTCGTGTGGGAATACGCGGACGAGTAGGGGGGGGTGGCGGTTTGTTTTTTTTCAACGCCAAGACGCCAAGACTGAGCCAAGAGCGCCAAGGAACGGTAGTCAGAGCTGATCGCCGAACGCTTTGCACTCCATGCATTGCGAACAGGTGAACACATAGAAGCTGGCGGCGTCATGCCACCAAAGCTTGGCGCCTTCTGGCCGCTCCATGCAGATACGATCGTCGTCTATCTGGCCGACAAAAAACATCGGCTGCCCACAACACTCAGGCTCATGTTCACCTTGAACCCAAAGTGGAACGCGATACAGCTTCCATTCTTCATCCGTGGCTTTTCGTATCACTTTGACAACATTTGGATCATGCTGCCTTTGGCAATACATCAACTCGAAGTCGTCGAACCAGGTAATGCCTTCTGGCACTGCAAAGAAGTCAAGTAGAACGACATCGCTAGTGATTGCACGGACATCGAACCGATCTACATCAGCCTCAATGAATGGACCAGTTAGTGAGTTCGGATCAGTCGGAATAAGTGCTTTCATGATGTGTCTAGCTATTGATGTTTGGCTTTCTCTTCCGCCCTTGGCGTCTTGGCGTTGAAAAAATCACCCCTTCGTCGGCGCGACCGCTTCGAGCAGGTGGAGCAGCACTTCGTCGAGCGTGCCGTGGAGGACTTGCATGCGGCCGGCGATGGCGAGGGTGGCCAGGCCGTGGAGGGCGATCCAGTAGCGGCCGGCGAGCTTGCGGGTTTCGGTGTCGAGCTGTTTGCCCTTGAGGCCTTGGGCTTCGAGGCGTTCGCGGACGACGGTGTGTAGGCCCTGGAACCCGCCGTGCATGAGCTGATCGAACTGTTCGTCGTCCTCGTCGACGGGGGTGTCGAACATGAGGCGGTAGAGGTTGGGGTGGTCGACGGCGAACTGGACGTAGGAGCGTGCCCCGCCGGACCAGCCCCCGGAGCCGTCGTCGGGGAGTTGTCCTTGCTCGCGTTGTTCGTGCTGGGCTTCGCAGGCGGCGGAGCAGTTTTGGTGGATGATGTCGAAGCCGCGGGCGACCATGGCACGGTGGAGGCCGGGCTGGCCGTCGATATAGGTGTAGAGGGTCATCGCGCCGACGCCGAGCTCGCGGGCGACGCGTCGCATGGTGAGGGCGTCGGGGCCTTCGTGGGTGAGGAGGTAGAGGCCGACGTCGATGATGAGGGTGCGTCGCTGGTCGCGGTCGGCGTCTTTCCAGGCGGCGGGGGCGTTTGCGGGTGCGGTTTGTTGGGTGAGTTGGGTCATGGGGGAATGTTGGGGTGTGACGGCCGCTGAAGCGGCCTCCGCCGGGGGCTTCGGGGTGGCCTTGACCGGGGCGGGCTTGACTCGTACAGTGTACCACGCCGAAGTCGTACGCTGTACGATTTTCTTTGAACTTTTCATCAGGGCGGGCAGGATCGAGGCAGATGATGGCAGATTCGAAGCTGGAACGGTTGCTGCACCACACGGCCTGGCTCGGCGCGCTGGCGGGGGCGTTGGTGCTGGCGTTGGCGGTGGGATTGTCGGTGTGGCTGGTGATGAGCCGGCAGTACGGGGAGCGTTTTGATAAGGCGGTGCAGGCGGGGGTGGACGAGCAGATGGCGGCGATGGGGGGCGGGCCACCCGGTGCACCGCCGACGGAGGTGAAGGTCGCGTCGGTGGTGAGGGAGACGGTGCAGGACCATGCGCGGGTGGTGGGCCGGTTGCGTGAGGTTCGCCGAGCGGTGGTGGCGTCGGAGGTCGAGGGGCGTGTGCTGGAGGTGCGCGTTGATGTGGGTGACCGGCTGGTCGGGGGCGAGACTGTGATCGCGCGGGTCGATGATGTCTGGGCGGCGCTTCAGGTGGAGCAGGCGGAGGCGGATTTAGGTGCGGCGCAGGCCCGGGCGGACCAGACCCGGCGTGAGCTTGCGCATCTGGAATCCCTCGCCGCGCGCAACGCCTCGGACCAGCGCGCGATCGACGACGCGAAGGCCGCCGCGGACGCGGACGCGGCGGAGGTCCAGGCGCGCTTGGCGGCGCTGCACCGGGCGCAGGTCTCGCTTGAGCGGGTTGAGATCGTTGCGCCGTTTGATGGCTATGTCACTAAGAAGCAAGCCGAGCAGGGGCAGTGGCTTGATCCGGGCGGCGCGGTGGTGGAGATGGTCTCGTCGGGCGCGATCGACGCGGAGATCGATGTGCCTGAGATGCAGGTCGGCGGTGTGCAGGTCGGGATGCCGATCGAGGTGTGGGTCGAGGCGCTGGACCAGACGCTGGTGGGCACGGTCGCGGCGGTGAGCCCGGACGGGTCGAGCGCAGCGCGGTCGTTCCCGGTGAAGGTGCGGCTGGACAACCCGGACGGGGCGCTGAAGGTTGGGATGAGTGTGGTGGCGCAGGTGCCGTTGACGGCCGAGTCGGCGCAGCTCATCGTCCCGCGCGACGCGGTGAGCTTCACGGCCCAGGGCGCGCAGGTCTGGGTCGTCGGCCCGATGCCCGGTGCGCCCGAGGGCGGTCTGCCGGTGGCGTTGCCGGTGGATGTGGAGGTGCTGTTCGGGGTGGGCGAGCGTTTCGCGGTGGAGCCGTTGCAGAAGCTGGAGGGGCTGACGCTGTTCCCGGGGATGCCGGTGGTGGTGGAGGGTGCCGAGCAGTTGTGGCCGACCCGGCCCGCGATCGTGACGAACCCGCAGGCCGGTGGCGGTGCTGGCCCGGGCGGACCGCCGCAGGGCGGGGAGGTGCCTTCGGCAGATGTTGAGGCGTCTGACTCGGGCGATCCCGAGGCTGTGACACCCGCTTCTTGATTTAGTGCATTGACCGCTCCTCTGAGGCCGAGCCCCGCTATGGACCCGATTCGTTTTGCCATCGACAACCCGGTGAAGGTGTTCGTCGGCGTGATCCTGCTGCTGCTGTTCGGCGCGCTCGCGGTGGTGTCGATCCCGATCCAGCTCACGCCCAATACGGACCCGACGATCATCACGGTCTCGACCAACTGGACAGGCAAAAGCCCGGAGGAGGTCGAGAAGGAGATCATCGAGCAGCAGGAGGATGTGCTCAAAAACCTGTCGGGCCTGGTGAAGATGACGGCCACCGCGACGCAGGGCTCGTCGGAGATCGAGCTGGAGTTTGGTGTTGGCGTAGACCTACAGCTTGCGCGGGCGTTGGTGAGTGATGCGCTGCGTGAGGTGCCTTCGTTCGAAGACGATGTCGACGAGCCCGTGATCTCGACGGGCGAGGCCGGGCCGGGCAGCCCGATCGCGTGGCTGCTGATGACGAGCGAGGACAAGGGTTTTGATGTCCAGTCGTTGGGGGATTTAGCGATTGATGACATCAAGCCGTACCTGGAGCGGACGCCGGGTGTGAGCGAGGTGCGGGTGTACGGCGGGCGCGAGCGCGAGGTGCATATCGCGTTTGACCCCGAGCGTGTCGCGCAGCGTAAGCTCACGATCGCGGATCTGGGCGGTGCACTGCGTGGGGAGAACGTCAACGTCTCGGCGGGCAATGTCGATGAAGGCCGATACGACGTGCGTGTCCGGACGGTGGGGCAGTACGACACGCTCGACGCGATCCGCGACACGGTGGTGGCCTACGACCCCGACGGCGGGCCGATCCGGGTGCGCGATATCGCCGAGGTTCGGCTGACGTATGCGAAGCGACGCTCGTTCGTGCGGTCGCGTGGTGAACTCGCGCTGGCGATGCCGGTCTACCGCGAGAGCGGGTCGAACGTCATCGAGGTGATGAACGGGCTCAACGAACGCATCGACAAGGTCAACCGCGATGTGCTGCCCGGTGTCGCGGTACAGATTCAGCAAGAACAGGGGCTCGCGAGCGCGCCAAAGCTCAGCGTCCGCAAGGTCTACGACGAGACGGGCTACATCTACGACGCGCTGGACCTGGTGAAGAACAACCTCATCATCGGCGGTGTGCTGGCGGTGCTGGCGCTGCTGCTGTTTCTGGAGCTCGGCCGACGCCCGCTGCTCGTCGTCGTCGCGACACCGCTGCTGGTGCTCGTGATGCTCGGGGTGCTGCTGTTCCCGGAGGGCGCGATCCGCTGGTGGGTAAGCGTCGGGGCGCTCGCCGGCATCGCCCTGGTGGTGCTGTACTTCGCCCGGCCTACTGCCGTTGTCGCGGCGGCGATCCCGATCTCGATCGTCGGGACGTTTGTTGTCATGTTCGTTTCGGGCCGAAACCTGAACGTGATCTCGCTGGCGGGGCTTGCGTTCGCGGTGGGGATGGTCGTCGATAACGCGATCGTCGTGCTGGAAAATACGGACCGCCACCTCGCGATGGGCAAGAAGCGGATGCGTGCCGCCTACGACGCGGGCAAAGAGGTGTGGGGCGCGATCCTGGCGTCGACACTGACAACACTCGCGGTGTTTTTACCGATCCTGTTTATCGAGGAAGAGGCGGGGCAGCTCTTCCGCGATATCGCGCTTGCGTTGTGTGCCGCGGTGACACTTTCGCTCATCGTTTCGATCACAGTGATCCCGACGCTCAGCGCGCGGATGCTGCGTGAGCGCAAGACGCAGCGCACGCCCGGCGTCCTTGAACGCTACAGCCCGGCACACCTCTTCGCCTGGGTTGCGCGCGGCTACGGGCAACTGATCTACATGCTCACGAGCAGCCACCCCTCCGGCGTGGTCGGGCGGGTCTCGATTGTGGCGGTCTTGACGATGGCCTCGGCGCTCGGCGCGTGGATGCTGATGCCGCCGACGGACTACCTGCCGCGTGGGAACCAGAACCTAGTGTTTGGGATCATGATCAACCCGCCGGGCTACAACATCACGACGGATGAAGAGATCGCGAAGATCGTCGAGTCGCAAATCGCGCCGTACTGGGAGGCCGACGACATGGCCGACCTCGCCGACCTGCCTAAGCCGGTGCTGCCGTTTGGTGGCGGCGAGGTTGATAACGTCCCGCCGATCGACAACTACTTCATCGTGTCGTTTGGCGGCACGATGTTCAACGGCGCGACGAGTCAGGACAAAGAAAACGTCAAGCCGCTCGAGGGGCTTCTGGGCTCGGCGACGAGCTCGGTGCCCGGGTCGATCGGGTTCGCGGCGCAGTCTTCGCTGTTTGGCCGGGGGGCTGGGGGGTCGCGGTCGATCGACGTGGAGGTACGGGGCGACAACCTCGACGAGGTGCGCGACGCGGCGACGGCGATGCTCGGGGCGCTGCGTGGGGCGTACGGCTTTGGCGGAGTCCAGCCCTCGCCTTTGACCTTCGATAAACCCCGGCGTGAGGTGATCTTCCGGATCGACCGGGTCAAGGCCGCGGACCTGGGGATCGATGTTGAGTCGCTGGGCCGGTCGGTCTCGGCGATGGTCGATGGGCTCATCATCGGGGACTACCGCTACCGGGGCGACTCGATCGATATCGTCGCGAAGAACGCGAGCGGCGACGGCTACCCGCCCGAGCAACTCGCCCGACTTCCGGTCGCGTACCGCACGGCGACGGGCGAGCAGGGGACGGTCCCGCTGTCGCAGATCGCGACGATTGAGCGGAGCGATGCGCCCCAGCAGATCAGCCGGATCGAGGAGAGCCGGGCCGTGACGCTGAGCGTGACGCCGCCCGACGACGTGCCCCTGGAGCAGGCCGAGCAGGACATCCGCGCGATCGAGGCGCTTTTGCGCAGCGAGCAGGGCGGATCGCAGATCCCCCTGGCCGTGGAGATCGCCTACGCCGGCTCGGCCAGCAAGCTCGAACAGGTACGCACCGCGATGATCGGCGAGTGGACGGGCCTCAACGCCGAGTCGCTGCGATCGCTCGGCGTCAGCCGGCTGTTTATCGCGCTGCTCGTGACGTTCCTGCTGATGGCTGCGCTCTTCGAGAGCTTCCTCTACCCGCTTGTGATCATGTTCAGCGTTCCGCTCGCGGCGGTGGGTGGTTTCATCGGGCTCGGGTTGGTCCGCAATGGGTTGGGGGTCGAGGAGTGGTGGCCGTGGTTGTACGGGGTGCTTGGCCCCAGCGGCTTAGGGATGATTAGTCCGACCCAGCAGCTCGACACGCTCACGATGCTGGGGTTCATCATCCTCATCGGGGTCGTCGTCAACAACGCGATCCTCATTGTGCACCAGGCGCTCAACTACATGCGTGGACTCGGCGAGGGCGAGGGCGACAACACCGATGCGATGGGCCCACGCGAGGCGATCCGCGCTTCCGTGCAGTCGCGCATCCGCCCGATCTTCATGACGACCGCGACGAGTGTTGCCGGCATGCTCCCGCTGGTCCTCATGCCCGGGTCGGGTAGTGAGCTCTACCGCGGGCTGGGCAGCGTCGTCGTGGGCGGTCTGGTGGTCTCGACCCTGTTCACCTTGGTCGTTGTGCCGCTGCTGTTCTCGCTGGCGATCGACTTGAAACTCGGGCTCTACCGGTTGTTGTACCCGGGCGAGTCGGACACCACGATCGCTTGAGGTCGGCCCAGCGTTCGGCGCGACTTTAGTGCCCGAAACAAGAAGTGAATCCGGGCGATTGAGCCGGGTTATGGCGGTTGTGTGCGCGGTTCAGGTCCGATTAGCAGCGAACCGCGCCGCAACCCGCCCGCGCATGTGCAGTGGGGCCTTGGCTACGCCGATACAGCAGGGGCACGCGAAGTTCGCGCGGCCTACCAAGAATCAGGAGCATTGGCATGTTGAACCACTCGACGCAGACAACGACCCTCGAACCCGCCGCGGACGTGAAGCGCACGTTTTGTGTTGACGAGGCGAATCGTGCGTTGCCCTACGTCTCGCGCGTGGTTGCCGATGTGGTGGACCTGCACGACGAGGTCGTCCACATCCGCCGTACGATGGAACGCGTCGAACTCGGCCTGCACGGTGCGGACGCCAAGGCGCTGGAGCGTGACTACCGCGCCGCGATGGAACGCCTCCGCGTGCTTGTGCGTGAGCTCGATATGGTCGGCGTGGACCTCCATGACTTCGAGCGTGGCATCGTGACCTTCCCGACCTACCACGACGGCCAAGACGCCGCGCTGTCCTGGAAACTCGGCGAAGACGAAGTCCGCTTCTGGCACAGCGCCGACTCGGGCTTCGACGCCCGCCAGCCCATCGCTCAGCTCATCCAGTAGCGCGACCGACAATCTTGTATTGAGCAGCACCCCGTGACCCCGGGGTGTTGTTTTTTGCGCCGGTGATTGGCTGGATGGATCGGTGCGTCGTCTCGGCGTGCCCCATGAATCTGTGAATAGGGGGATTACGCGTCTCCGAAGGTGGGCCGGTCAAAAATCTGACCTTGAAGCATCCGCTCATCCGGATATTCGGATATAATGCGGCGATGCACATTCGCGACGTTTTTGAACGCTACAAGACGACCTTCTCCTTCGAGTTCTTCCCGCCCAAGTCCGAGCAGGGGGCGCAGAAGCTGTTTGACCATGTGGCTGAGCTTGCCCCGCTCAAGCCCTCTTTCGTTTCGGTGACGTATGGCGCCGGCGGGTCGACGCGTGAACTCACACACGACCTCGTGCTTCGCATCCGGCGGGAGCTGCAGGTCACTGCGGTGCCGCACCTGACCTGTGTCTGCCACAGCGAAGCCGAGATCGCCGACATCCTCGAGCGATACGCCGGCGAGGGCGTTTGCAACGTCCTCGCGCTCGGCGGCGACCCGCCCAGCGACAAGCCCGACTACGACCGCTCGCAAGACGCCTTCCGATACGCGGCCGACATGGTGCGTTACATCCGCAGCGCCGAGGGGGGTTTGGCGGATCGTAACCCCGGTATCCGAGGCAGAGGGTTCGGCATCGGCGTCGCCGGATTTCCCGAAGGCCACCCCGCGACACCCAACCGGCTGGCCGAGATGGATTACCTCAAGCAGAAGGTCGATGCCGGGGCCGACTACATCTGCACCCAGCTCTTCTTCAGCAACGACGACTTCTACGACTTCCGCGAGCGCTGCGAGTTGGCGGGTATCCATGTCCCCATCATCGCCGGCATCATGCCCATCACCTCGGGCAAGGGCATGAAACGGATGGCCCAGCTCGCCGCCGGCGCACGCTACCCCGCCAAGCTCCTCCGCGCCATCGCCCGCTGCGAGGGCGACGAGGACGCCATCCAACGCGTCGGCGTCCACTGGGCCACCGAGCAGTGCCGCGACCTCTTGGACCACAAAGTCCGAGGCATCCACTTCTACACCCTCAACCAGTCCGGCGCCACCCGCGAGATCTACCGCAACCTCGGCGTCAGCGACAGCATCGCGCTGGGCGGCGGGTAACACGCCGTCCCTGCCGGCTTGGCGGGGCCACCCAACGATCTGCTAGAATCCGGTCCCACGCCGACGCTGAGTCCGCGAAGCGTCTGGCCTCGGCCCTGGAGTCCCCCCATGCCTGGCAGTATCGTCCCCCTCCCCGTTATGCTCGAGGAAGAGGACCAGAAAATCTACGACGCACTCGAAGCGCCCAAGTCCATGGTCGTACGCTACGGCTACGAACGCATGGTCGCCGAGCTCCCCTACAACGGCGACGCCAAGCCCGGCTGCGGCTCCAAGCTCGTCGCCGTCACACCCCGCGGCACCGAGATCGTCGAGATGCTCACCACCACCTGCTCCAACAGCGGGTGCGGCAAAAGCGTCTCACGCAAGGAGATGCTCCAGTACATCGAGAACTCCGGCGGCAAGAACTACCCCTTCACCACCCGCGGCAAGGTCCTCCGTGTCGCCACCATCGACGACCTCAACGAGCAGACCCGCCTCGACGCCCGCAAGCCCGCCGTCGTCCGTGGCTGTAAGCAGATCATCGAAGAGCTCAAGCTCGACATGAAGCTCGTCGAGGTGGAGTTCATCCTCGGCGATGAGCAGATCGCCTTCTACTTCACCGCCGAGGACCGCGTCGATTTCCGCGAGCTCGTCCGTCGGCTCGCGGCCGACCTGCAGACCCGCATCGAGATGATCCACGTCAGCGACCGCGAAGAGGCCCGCCTCGTCGCCGACTACGAGAAGTGCGGCCAGCACTGCTGCTGCCGGCAGTTCCTCAAGGTCCTCAAGCCCGTCTCGATGCGCACCGCCAAGGTCCAGAAGAACACCCTCGACCCCCAGAAAATCTCCGGCCGGTGCGGCCGACTCATGTGCTGCCTCCGCTACGAAGACCAGACCTACACCGAGCTCAAAAAACGCCTCCCGCACCGCAAGTCTCTCGTCGAGACCGAGGACGGTGTCGGGGTGGTGCTCAGCTCGCAGATCCTCACCCAGCTCGCGCTCGTCAAGATCGGCGTCAACCCGCCTGCGGCGTACCCGATCGAGAACATTCGTCAGCTCAGCAAAGAGGAAACCGCCGCCTGGCGTGCCGAGCACGGCGACCCCCGGCCAGGTCCGCGACGTCGGACGGCGCCGACCTCAGCCGCGAAACAACAACTCGGCCCCGGGCAACAAACCCCCGCGCTCTGCCAACAAGCCGCAGGGGGGCAAGCCGAAAGGCGGCAAGCCACAAGCCCCCAAACCCGGCAGCGCACAAGCCAAGGAAGCGTCTGCCGGCTACGCCAACAACCAGACCGGCCAACAATCACCCCCACGCCGCCCCAAGCCCGGCAAGCCGCTGACGGGTGCTGAGGTCCAGTCCAAAGAAGGCGACCCCAGCGCGAACCTCCCCGGCGACAACAACGCGTCCCCGAATCAGGCCGCAGCCGGTGATGGTGCCCCCAAGAAAAAACGCCGCCGTCGACGACGCCGTAAACCCAAAGGCCCAGGCGGCCAAGGCAACGCCAGCAACAGCCCGCCTCCCCCGACCTCGTGACCCGTCTGCGGTGCCCGATCCTTACGCCTTTCACTTGCGCGGCGTAGATCAGCCTCATCGCCAACTAAACAACAGCGCCCACCGGGAGGTGGGCGCTCGTCGTTGAACATGGAGTTTCTGTGCGGGCTTACGCGTCGGTCTTGATCTCGCCGAACTTCTGTTCGTGGGCCTGGATGAGTTGGTTCAGGAAACCCGAGAGGCGTTTGGTCGTGGCGTAGTTCATCACGACGCGGGTGTCGACCTGGAAGAGCATGTCCGCGGCAGGATCGTCGGCGGTGCCCTTGGCGTCGGGGTGTGGGGTGACGAGGTTGATGCCGAGGTCGAGAATCAGCTCGTTGGCGTTCGCGTTGTGGCGGAAGGCGTTGGCGTACGTCGCGCGGGCGTTGTTGTCCTGGATACGCATGCGGACTTGTTTCTGCTGGGCGTTCTCGGCCATGATGCTCTGCTTTCAAAAAGGGGGTGCAAAAAAGGAGGGGCGGTCGCCCCCGGGCGGGCTAGTATGCAGAATCCGGCCGGGCGTTCAACCCGGCGTCGGGGCGTGAGGATAGGCTCTGTCCGAAAACGGTGGGATGGCCGTCTCGGCCGTCGATTGAGCTTCGTGACGGGCGGGACGCCCATCCCACCTTTGGTTTTCAGACAGAGCCTAGTCGCCGATGTTGTATGTCGCACCGGTGGGGTAGTGATCACTGCCGCCGGTGAGTTCGGGGTCGTTGAGGATAAACGCGCTGCCCTCGACGATGCGCTCCGCGAGTGCGGGCGAGGCGTAGACGTAGTCGAAGGTCGCGGGGGGGTAGCGGTCGTCGCCGGGGATGGTGACGCGTTCTTCGTGGGAGAGGCCTTCGTGCGCGTCGATGAGCAGGTGGCTGCCGTCGGGCTCGGCCGCGCGGAGGTGCGCCGTCGCGGGCCAGGGCCGGTCCTGCCGGGGGTCGGTCCAGTAGTTCGAGTTGCAGTCGCCCATGAGCAGGACGTAGGCGTCGGGGTCGTCGGCGACGATGTCGCGGATCAGCGACTTGGTCATGATCGCCTCTGCCGTGCGCCAGAGCATCGAGCTCGGGTCGCCGGGGCTGTTGCCGTTGCTCTTGAAGTGGACATTGAAGACGTGGACGTCGCGGCCGTTGACGTCGAGCGTGACATGCATCGCGTCGCGGGCGTAGCGCCAGGTGCTGCCCTCGGCCTCGGGGTGGGTGAGTTCGAGGAAGCGGTAGCTCGCCAGACGCTTGATCGGGTAGCGCGAGATGATGCCGAGGTTGATGCCCCGGCCCGAGTTGGTGCGCTGGCCTGCGATGTAGGTGTATCCCTGCCCCGGGAGGAAGGCGCTGACCATGCCTTCGAGCATGTGCTCGTTTTCGAGTTCCTGGAAGACGACGATGTCGGCGTCGGCGTGCTCGATGGCGTTTGCGATCGTCACGATCTCGTCCCGCCGCTTAATGTCGGTCCCCTCGTCTTCGGTGTATGGATTGTCGTAGACGTCGAACATGTTTTCGACGTTGTAGGTCATCACCGTGACTTCTTCGCTGTGTGCGGGCATCGTGAAAACCAACGCAGTCAGAAAGAGCGAGAGGCGGACGCAGGGGCGGAACGGATGCAATTGCATAGCACACTCCAGGGGGCGGGTTGGTCACGCATGGTAGCCCGGCTTGCGTGCTCGCGTGTGAGCCGGGCGTTCAAACCCCTTGCGACACGAGCCAGCGGTGCCAGATCGAGAGTTGCAGGAGCGCGAACAGGCGGTGGGTGTGGTCCGCGGTGCCGGCGATGTGTTCGGCGCACATCCGTTCGGGCAGGCCGGGCTTGAAGTCCAGCCGCTGCATGTAGCCCGGGTCGAGCACGCGCTCACGCATCGGCTCGGCCAGTGTTGTGCGGAACCACCGCCCGATCGGGACCGCGAACCCCGACTTCTTCCGCTTTACGACATGCGGCGGCAGGTACTTCTTCGCCAACTCACGCAAGAGCCCCTTGGGCTTGCCGCCCATGCGGAGCTGGTCCGTCGTCAGCCGGTCCGAGAGCGCCAGCATCCCCGGCGACAGCATCGGGCACCGCACCTCAAGCGCGACAGCCATCGACGCCCGGTCGACCTTGGGCAGGATGTCGTAGGGCAGGTAGTGGTCGCGGTCCCAGGTCATCGCGTCGCGGACGGGGTCGCCGGTGTCGGGCCAGTCCCAAACGCCGTTGGCGTACTGGTGATCTGGATGCCTGGGTTTGGTTTGGCGTAGAGCATTGATCTGTTCATCATCGAAGATCTGGATCATCGAGAGGTACTGCCTGGCCGGGTTATCGTGACGGGCGGCATGGACCAGCCGACCCAGGCGGGCGCGGAAGGATCGCTGCTCGCGATGCCGGGTGGCGGGCAGCATCCCGAGCAGCCGGCCGCGCTTGGCGAGTAGCCCCATCGCGCAGTAGCGGTCGTACCCACCGAACAACTCGTCGCCGCCGTCGCCCGACAGCGCGACGGTGACGTGCTCACGTGCGGCTTTGCACAGCCAGTACGTCGGCAGGATGGAGCTGTCCGCCGTCGGCTCCCCGCTCAGCCGCATGAGCGTTTCGAGGTCATCCATCACGTCGCCGGGCTGGATGCGCAGTGTGGTGTGGTCGGTGCCGAGGTACTTGGCTGTCGCGGCTGCTTCGCCGGATTCGTCGTAGAGGGCTTCGTCCATCGCGACACAGAAGGTGCGAAGCGGCGGGAGGCCGTCGGCTTGAAGGTTGCGTTGTGCTAACGCAGCTACAAGCGATGAGTCGATCCCGGCTGAAAGGAATGCGCCCAGAGGCACATCCGAGACGAGTCGCCTGCCTACGGATTCACGGAGTTTCGATCCTATCTGGGCTATCGGCTGGTCGGGGTCTTTTGTTTGATCGGAACAGTACGGCTGGTAGGTGCCGATGCGTTGTTCGTCGTTTGATGCCAACGCGACTTTGGCATCGATCACCTCCCAACCACGTTTTTCCAACTCAACGCCGGAATACAGCAAGCCGCCGCCGGAGCAATAGCCGAGCCGCAGAAACTCGTTGGGGAAGCTGAGTTCAGGGAGTAGTGAGGCGGCATCAGCACCGACCAGGCCGGCGCGTAATGCCGACAAATTGCTTGCGAATGTGAAAGTGTGGTGGCTACCAGATACCTCCCAATACAAGGACTTCTGGCCCGCGCGGTCGCGGCTGAGAAGCAGCTCCTGTTTCTCAGCATCCCAGATCGCGAACGCCCACATGCCGTCTAGGCGGTCCATCAGGGCCGTGCCCCACTGGCGGTAGCCGTGGAGGAGGACTTCGGTGTCGCTGTGGTCGGTCGCGAACGTGTGGCCGAGTTGCTCGAGTTCGGCGCGTAGCTCGGCGTGGTTGTAGATCTCGCCGTTGAACACGACGGTGAGTGAGCCGTCGGGCAGGGACATGGGCTGTGCGCCGTCGGCCTGGTCGATCACGGCCAGGCGGGTGTGGACGAGCGTGCACCGGCCGAGGTAGGCGATGCCGTCGCCGTCGGGGCCGCGATGCTTGAGCGCGTCGCGCATCGCCTCGGCCCGCTTGGGGTCGATCGGCTCGTCATCAAAACGCAGGATGCCCGCGATGCCGCACATGGTGCGGGCATGATAGGGCGGTGGTGCGCGTTTCGTGTTGGATAGCCGGCGGCATACGGACGCCGGACCTGCCCGCGTGTCCTGACACATGACGTCCGGCGTCCGTAGGC
>JBCCWH010000004.1:0-85413 GCA_039193915.1 Planctomycetota bacterium | reverse complement strand
TACGGGGGGGGGCCTCCGGGCGGGGGTGGTCTTGCGGGTTCGCGCCCCCACGGCGCGGGCGGGCGGGGGCCGCCCGGCTGTTAACCTCCGGGCAGACATTCCTGTCTGCCATTCGCGCTGCCGAAGCGAAACCCGAAACCCCAGACCCGAAACCCGATTCTTATGCTCAACCTCAAGAAAACCCTCCCCGCCCTCCTCGTCGCTACCCTCGCCTCGGTTGGCTGTGCCACCGCGCAGGAAAACAACAACCCGCCCGAGGGCTTCACCGCCCTCTTCAACGGCACCGACATAGAGTCCGGCTGGACCGGTGGCACCACGCGAAACCCTAAAGAGATCGACGCTCTTCCCGACGACCAACGCGCCCAGTGGTACGGCCAACAGGACCGCGGCGTCCAAGAGCACTGGTCCGTCGACAACGGCGAACTGGTCTCCGACGGCCACGAGCCCCACCTCGTGACTACCAAAGACTACGGCGACTTTGAATTCTGGGTCGACTACAAAATCCAGCCCGGCGGCGACTCCGGCATCTACCTACGCGGCGTCCCCCAAGTCCAGATCTGGGACCCCGAACACGTCCCCGCACACCGCCACGGCAGCGACCGCGGCTCGGGCGGGCTGTGGAACAACAGCGTCGATGAAAACCGCTGGCCCAGCGAAGTCGCCGACAACCCCGCCGGCGAGTGGAACCGCATGTACGTCCGCATGGTCGGTCAGTACGTCACCGTCACGCTCAACGGCGTCACCATCGTCGAAGACACCCCTCTCGAAAACTACTACAACCGCGGCATCCCTGTCTTTATGACCGGGCCGATCCACCTCCAGACCCACGGCAGCGAGACCCGCTTCCGCAACGTCTTCGTCCGCGAGATCGGGGCCGAGGAAGCCAACGAATACCTCGCCAACCTCCATGGCGACGACGACGCCTTCACCCCGCTCTTCAACGGCGAAGACCTCACCGGCTGGACCGGCGCAACCGACCACTACGAAGTCGTTGACGGCGCGATCCGCTGCAAGCAAGGCCACGGCGGCAACCTGATCACCGAAGATACCTACGACAACTTCACCGTCCGACTCGAGTTCAAGCTGCCCCCGGGCGGGAACAACGGCCTCGCCATCCGCACCCCCAGCGCCGAGGCCAACCCCGCCCACGACGCGATGGAGCTCCAGGTCCTCGACAACACCGCCGACAAGTATGCCGACCTCGAGCCTTACCAGTTCCACGGCAGCGCCTACACCATCGCCCCCGCACACCGCGGCTACCTCCGACCCGTCGGCCAGTGGAACTACCAGGAAGTCACCGTCAACGGCGACCACGTCACCGTCACCCTCAACGGCTACACCATCCTCGACGTCAACACCCGCGAAGCCGCCCCCGACCACCCCTTCAACCAACTCACTGAAGGCCACTTCGGCTTCTGCGGCCACAACGACCCCGTCGAGTTCCGCAACATCCGCATCCGCGAGATCGAATAGCCACACGCTACCACTCTGCCAGCACGCTCACGCTAACGTGGGCGTGCTGTTTTTTAGCAGCACACATGCATTCCGTAAGCAGCCTGCACTGCTTCTGGCTTCAGGCCCGAGCGACGCTACTTCGAGTTGGCCAGGCGCTTCTGGCTGCTCTGCCGACGGGAAACGCCTTTGGCTTAGTCCCCCGATGCACCATCGGCGGTGACGCCGTTTAGACGCGTGGAAAGCGTGTCGGCGTAGGCACGCAGCAACGCGGGGTCGCTCGGAAAAATCAGCCCATCCAGCGCATCGGGTTTCGCAGCGATGGCCGCTTCGATCTGCCGGAGCAGATCAAGCTGCCGTGGGCTCAACCATCTCGTAGCATCGCGGTCGGCCTGCAGCGAGGCGTTGACTTTGTTCGCCTGCGCCTCGGTCAGCGGCAGGTGGATCATCGGCGTCGCACGCAGGTGGCGGAACTGGTGGGCGTCGGCGTTTTCGATGTCTGTGCTGGCTTCGCCGAGGGGCAGGGCACGATCACCGACGCGGGCTTGTGCGGCGGCGAGTTGTTCGTCGTCGTGGGCATATACGGCCGTAGCACAGCCCATGCCGTCGGCCGCGCGGACGAGGTCTTCGTAGCTCACTATCGCCGGGTCGAACGTAAGCTCGACAACCTCGACGCGCCCCTTCCACGCGGCGCGGGCGGTAACGACCCCCTCGATCCGGCCCAACTGGGCCTGGCCTTCCCAGAATCAGAACATCGCAAACGTCGCGTAGGCAAGGCCGTCGGACGACTCCATCGCGAGCAGGTCGAGGTAGTCGGGCACTTCCGAGTCGGCGGCGTCGAGTGCTGCAACCATCCGCGCGGCCGTGGGCTGCACGCCGTAAACCCGGTCGCGCCGCTCGATCAGGTCTTGCCCGGCCGCGTCAAGGTACCGCGCAACCGGGTAGTTCCATGCTGGCTCGTCGAACCGCTCGCGTATCTCGCCGTCGTACCCGCCGACGTTGTTGTAGATCGCGACGGGGACGAACAAATCCTCAGCCGCCTCGACGATCAACGGGTGTGACAAGGTCTCCGAACCGAAGACCCGGCAGCCCTGTCACCCGGGCACCTCCTGAAACAGCAGCAGCATCGGCCTGCCGGTCTGCTCGGCGGCTGTGACACCCTCGCCGTAGTTGCGGATCCACTCGACTCGCCCGAGTTCAACCGGCCCCTCATGCTCCTGCGTTTCCATATCCGTCGCCGCCTCCTCGGGCTGCCCAACTGCGCCCTGATTCCCCAGCACCGCGAGCACCCCGCCGCAGAGAAAGCCCGTCAGCGCAAGCCGGCGACGCAGGGCAGAAGACATCCTTTGGGGGCGTTGTCGCATCACGAGTTCCCTGCATCTCAAGTAAAGTAAGCCGTACTAACTTGATGAGTACGCCGACGGCACGGCTATTGTTCCAAACTTAGCCGTTGCGCCAGTACCGGCCCTCGCGCTGCATCATCAGGTCGCTGGCCGGCGGGCCCCACGTCCCTGCGGCGTAGTTGGGCAGATCGCTCTGGGGGTAGGCCTTCCAGTAGTCCAGCACGGGCTGCACCGCGTCCCAGGCACACTCGATCTCGTCGCGGTGCTTGAACAGGGTCTGGTCGCCCTTCATCGCCTCGTTGAGCAGCGTCGCGTAGCCGTCGGGCGGGTCGGTCTTCCACTGCTCGACGTAGTCGAAGTCCATGACGACCTCTTTCATCTTCAGCCCCGAGCCGGGCACCTTGCCTTCGAATCGCATACGGATGCCTTCGTCGGGCTGGATGTTGATGACGATCTGGTTGGCCTTCATGTCCTGGGCCTTGTCCATGAACAAGCAGTGCGGCGTCGGTTTGAAGTAGATCACGACCTCGGTCTTCTTCTGGGCCATCGCCTTGCCCGAGCGCAGGTAGAACGGCACCCCGCCCCACCGCCAGGTATCGACACTGAACTGCATCGCGGCATAGGTATCGGTCTGGCTGTCGTCGGCAACACCTTCGTTTTCCCGATACGCCGGGATCGACTTGCCGTTGACGGTCCCGGCCGAGTACTGCCCCCGCACCGCGATGTGCTTTACGTTTTCCTGCTTCGGGACACGCAGGGCCTTGAAGACCTTGACCTTCTCCGTACGGATGTCGGCGGCGTCCATGCTCACCGGCGGCTCCATCGCGACGACCGACAATACCTGCAACAAGTGGCTCTGCACCATATCACGCATCGCGCCGCCCGCCGGGCTGTCGTAGTAGCTGCCTCGGCCTTCGACGGCGACGGTCTCGCTTGCCGTGATCTGCACGTGGTCGATGTAATCGCGGTTCCACAACGGCTCGAAGATCGTGTTCGCGAACCGGAGCACGAGCATGTTCTGGACCAGCTCCTTGCCCAGGTAGTGGTCGATGCGGTAGATCGAGTCCTCGTCGAACACCCCCGCAAGCACACGGTTGAGGTGTGCCGCCGAGGCCGGGTCTTTGCCAAACGGCTTCTCGACCACGATCCGCTGCCAACTCTTAACAGGCTCGATCGAGCAGTACTTGCGGCCCTCCGTGACCATCTCGGCTTTGCCGATGTTCTCAATGATCGGCTGGAAAAACTGAGGCGATACCGCCAGGTAGAACAGCACGTTGTCCCCCGTGCCGTGCTCCTGGGCCAATTCGCAGGTGCGATCTTTGATGCTGCCCCAGTCGTCGGCCTTGGTCGCGTCGGCGGCGTGGTAGTGGACCCGCTTGGAGAACTCGGCCCACTTGTCTTGGTCGTAGGCGTCGGGGACGAAGTCGTACAGCTCCTCGCGGTAGGCCGAGTCGGTGTACTTGGTCCGGCTCACCCCGACCACGGCCAGATCCTTGGGTGCTTCCCCCGACTCCCAGAGGTGGTACAGGGCGGGGATGAGCTTACGCTTGGTGAGGTCGCCCGAGGCGCCGAAGATAACGACGAGGCAACGCGATGGCGGCGGTGTTTCTGACATCAGGACAGTAGACACGCTGGAGACAGTGGGATCAAACAGCCGAGGCGTTATCAACAACCCGAGACAGGTAGACGCTCAGGATCATCACATCCGCCGGGTTGACGCCTTCGAGACGGCCGGCCTGGCCCAAGGTGGTCGGGCGGAACTTGGCGAGGGTGATGCGGGCCTCGTTGCGCAGCCCGGCGACGTCGGCGTAGTCAAGCGTCGCGGGCAGTGTCGCGGACTCCTGCTCAGCCATACGGTCGATATCACGCCGCTGGCGCTCCACATACCCCGCATAATGGAGGTCGGCGAGAACCGAGGCGAGCAGGCGATGGACGCGGGAATCCTCAAAGTTGATGGGGACGCCGCCTGTTGGCTCGAGCAAACAGGCCAATGATGCGGGGGTCGTTTCGGGACGTCGGGCGTGATCGATCAGTCGGCCGCCGTCGTGCTTGGTGTCTTGGAGAGCCTGGAGGATAGCGCTGCGCTGCTGCTGCTTGTGTTCGAACACAGCCCAGCGGGCGTCGTCGACCAGGCCAAGCTCACGCCCTTTCTCCGTCAGGCGTTGGTCGGCGTTGTCCGAGCGCAGCAGCAGGCGATGCTCCGCGCGTGAGCTGAACATGCGGTAAGGCTCGACAGGCACCTTCGTCACCAGGTCGTCCATCATCACACCCAGGTACGCCTCGTCCCGGCGAAGGCGGACCGGGCCTTCGTCCAAGACCTGCCGCGCGGCGTTGAGTCCGGCGATGAGCCCCTGCCCCGCCGCTTCCTCGTAGCCGCTGGTCCCGTTGATCTGGCCAGCCGTAAAGAGCCCAGGCAGCACCTTCGTCTCACACGTCGCGTCAACCTGGTGCGGGCGGACCATGTCGTACTCCACCGCATACCCGTACTTCAGCACCTCCGCCTTCTCACAACCCGGCAGCATCCGGATCACCCGGAGCTGCACTTCCGGGGGCAGCGAGGTGCTGATGCCGTTGCAGTAGACCTCGTCCGTCTCAAGTGACTCGGGCTCGAGGAACACGTGGTGGCTTTGCTTGTCAGCAAAACGCACGACCTTGTCCTCGATGCTTGGGCAGTAGCGCGGCCCGGCCGTCTCGATCTGGCCGTTGTACATCGGCGAGACATCGAGGTTGTCGCGGATGAGGTCGTGGGCGGCCGCGTGGGTGTGCGTCAACCAGCAACTGATCTGCGGGAGGCGCGGGAAGGCGCCGCTGACGTTTTCGTACGCAGCGTCAACCGGAAGCCCAAGCTCGTCGAGTGTGGGCTTCGCCAGCGTCATCTCGCTGAACGGTACGGGTGCCTCGTCCCCCGGCTGCTGTTCCAGCCCTTCGACAGCGAGCGACCCACGCTTGAGCCGTGGCGGCGTCCCGGTCTTGAGACGTCCCAGTTCAAAACCCTGCCGTTTGAGCGCACCGCTGATGCCGTCGGCCGTACCCTCATCTACCCGCCCACCAGGCGTCTGCTCGGCCCCCTTGTGCATGATGGCCCGCATAAACGTCCCGGTGGTCAGCACCACCGCCCCGGCTCGCAGCGCGATGGCCTTGTCGGCATGGTCGATCGAGCCGAACTCACCGCAGCAGCCGTCGCTTGGGACAGCAGGCCCGTCCACCGGGCTGGGCTTGTAAAACACACCGACGCAGCGACCTTCCTCGACCAGAAAATCCTCGACCAGCCCGGGCAGCGTCTGGATATTGGGCCGAGTGCCCAGAAGCCGTTGGACCTCCCGGGCGTAGGCATACTTGTCCGACTGGCAACGCGGACCGTGGACAGCGGCCCCCCGACTGGCGTTCAAGACACGGAACTGGATGCCCGTGGCGTCTGCGGCAAGCCCCATGAGTCCGCCGAGCGCGTCGATTTCACGGACAATCTGCCCCTTGGCCAGCCCCCCAATCGCGGGGTTGCATGACATCGCCCCCGTCTTTCCGGGGTCCATGGTGACGAGGGCAACCCGCCCCGATCGGCCCTCAGACGCCAAAAAATGGGCTTTCAGCACACTGGACGCTGCCCACGCGGCCTCCGCCCCCGCGTGGCCACCCCCGATCACCAGCACATCAATCCCGATAGGCGGTTTCATGCGCAGATTGTAGCCTGACACGCCGGGATAGTGCTCGTACAGACCGCGAATGCCCATTGCGTTCCGCAGCCACAAGTGACGCAAATCGGAGGAGACACTGCATCAACTCGGGCGGATCCGTCCGTGACAAATTACCCATTTTACCCCTTCAAAAAAACGCGGAAATACGGCAAAAGCGTCCTTGACGGCCCCCCGCTTTCTGGTAAAGTTTCTACAGGTCATGGAACGACCACGGGACTGAGCATCTTGTATTGATCTCGAATCGCGTTGATTCTTGCCTAAAGATGCGGAGAGGACAGAAGAAATTATGAGTCACTTGAGAATCGCGACAGGCGCTATCGTCATGGCAGGCTTTGCGAGCACCGCATTTGCCGGCCATATCACCAGCCTTGCCGACCTGATTGATAACGACGGTACGGTACAGGTCGGCGACAAGCTCTTTAGCAACTTTGACTACGCTGCAACCGGCGACATGCCCGATGCCGACCGCATCAATGTCATCGAGCACATCGATGACGATGGGAACTTCGGCATCCGCTTCCAGGGCGGCTTCTTTGACCTCGCAGGTGGCGGCTCGTCTGACGCACTGATCACGTTCGACGTGACTGTGCTCGACCCCGACCTGCAGATCTCCGGCGCACACCTCGCTGGCAACCTCGATGTCCTTGGCGGTAGCGGCGGCAGCTCCTTCGGCGGGATCACCGAGACCTTCCTCTCCGCAAACGTCAGCGACGACCTCTCGATCTTCGCAACCGAAGACACGTCGGTCCTCGCAGACTGGGTTACCTTTGACACCCCAGTCACGACCTTGCGTGTCCAGAAAAACATCACGCTGTTCGCAGACGACGATGCCGTGGCAACAACGCTCTCGTTCGTTGACCAGTCCTTCTCGCAGATCCCTGAGCCCGGCTCTCTGGCACTGCTCGGCCTCGGCGGCCTCGCACTGCTCCGCCGCCGGCGCTGATCTGAAACCATTCCGGCTGTCTGCTCCAACGTTCCAAGAAACCCCGGCCATGTGCCGGGGTTTTTTCTTGCTGCCCATCGTTGAGCAGCGGCGTCGCTGGATGCCCAGTAGACTCACACCATGATCTTCGACCTCCAGCCCCAGGCAGCCCTGTACCGCGGCGTTCTGCCCGCCATGGGCGATGTAATCGATGCGCTCGCCGCGATGGACCTTGCCAGCCAGCCCACCGGGCGTACAACGCTGCTGCCCTGCCGGGCCGACCTGATCATCGATCGATATACACCGGCCCCAGACCGGCCAGTCGTTTGGGAAACCCACCGGCGTTTCGCGGACCTCCAGTGGATGATCGCTGGCGAAGAACGCTTTGGCTGGCTCCCCGAGTCTGCCGCGCCACCGATCAAGATGCCATATGACGCCGAGCGTGACGCCTGCTTCTACCACACCCCCGCGCCGGATCACACGACGGCACCACGCTACCTCACGATGCTGCCCGGCATGTTCGCGCTGTTCCTCCCAAGCGACCTCCACGCCCCAGGGCTTTGCCCGACCAACACCCCACCCCGGCCTGTGACCAAAGCCGTAGTCAAGATCCGACTCGACGGGTGAGGCCGAAAGTCCCGCCCCATAGGCTACGCCCGACCGCCCCTTCAATAATCCGATTTGCCGAAGAAGATCGCGGGCGGGGTCAGCACCAGCGCGATCAATAGGACCCACTCCTGCTCGGTCATCGGCCCCCACATCGTGTCACTCAAGAACGGCGCACGCAGCAGCATCACGACAATCGGCAGCATGAAGACCGTCATGCGGATGCCCTGGTACAACCCCGACCACACCAGGATCAGCCCGGCCAGCAGCGCGGGCTGGCAACACAGCACATCCAACACGGCCTCCGGGATCGGCGGGTACCGAAGCGGGTCGCGATCAGCCATCAGGTAGCTCCTGATGTGCTGCAGGTAGCCGCCGTCTTCGGGCAGCGTCGGCAGCTTCTCACGCTTCGTCGCCCACAGCGCCCAAACCACGAGCAGCGTCGCACCCGCCAACGCCCGCGCCCGCCCCGCGAAGAACCAATACGCCAGCGTTGTCGAGAGCGGGGTTCGACGGAGTTTCCACGAGTCCGGGATCGGCTCGTCCGCCGCCGAGGCCGGGGCATCCTCAACCTGAACGGGCTGGTTTAGATACACCTGTGCCAACGCGCTACGCTCGCGTGTGGCGTGGTAGCGAGCGACATCGTCAAACCAGTCGCGAGACGCCTGACGCGACTTCGCCATCGCCTCCATATCGCTCACACCCTCGGCCCGCAGCCGCTGCATCTCGGCGCGTTGAAGCTGGTGGCGACGGGCTTCCGCTTCGCGTTTGACCTGATGGCTTTTGAGCCAATCGATAAGCCCGTCGCGCCAGCCGGCGTGACGCGGGCGTGCCCTACCCTCGGCATCAAAGCCCCAGTGCGTGCGGGCCTCACGCTTGGCCTCGTAACCGAAGAGGGACTCGTAGATCGGCTCCCACCGTCGGCCGGCATACGCACAGACAAAACGACGCAGCGCCTTTTCATCCAGCCCGCGCAGACGCATATCCCGCAGCATCTCGCGGACCTTGCCGACGACCGGGCCGCGTTGCCTGGACACCCACAGGTCGATCGCGAAATAGAACCCGGCCGCGAGCCCCACCCCCACCACGATCGTCACGAGGTAGTACAGCACCAGCCCAAGCACGATCAGCATCGCGGTGACCGTGATCAGGCCGCCGCCGAGCATGAGCCACTGTGTCCAGGCGAGCGCGTAGAGGTACTGCCGGACCCGCCGGGCCAGTGTGCTGCGTGTGAGCACGTTGGCGAGTGTGATGTAGCTCAGCGTCGTGCACCCCCAGAGCCAGACCGTGGTCCCCGTCAGTGCGTAGTTGCCGGTGATGATGCCCGCCAGCGTGAGCAGCAGCGCGACCCCGTGGAACGCCATGCACAACCCACGCCTGACCTTCACCGCCGGGGCGTTGTTGAATTGATCCACCGCGTCTTCGAGCACCCTCGCGTGCTCGGGCCGGGGCGTGAATGCGCCCGAGCCGATACCGAGGTAGCCTTCCAACGCCGAGACGACCTCACCCATCGAGGCGTATCGGTCGGCCGGCCGCTTGGCGAGCATCCGAAGCATTACCGCCGAGAGCTCGGCGGGCAGGCGTTTGGCAAGCTGCTCGGGTGGCTTGATTGTGGTCGTCGCGTGCAGCTTGAGTACGTCTTGAGCGGTCCGTGCTTCGAGCGGCGGCCTGCCTGTTACGAGGTAGTAGAACGTTGCGCCCAGCGCGTAGATGTCGGCACGGATGTCAACGGAGGCGGCGTCTTTGGCTTGCTCAGGCGGCATAAACGCCGGGGTCCCGAGCGTCGCGGCGACGCGTGTGGCGCTGGGTTGGCCGCCGTCAGTAGCACCGCCCCCCTCCAGTTCTGCGGCGGTATCGGAGTCGCCGTCGGCGGTCTTGACCAGGCCCAGGTCGACGACCTTGACCAGCCCCTGGTCGTTAACCAGCAGGTTGGCGGGCTTGACATCGCGGTGCACCATGTGGTGGTCGTGAGCGAACGCGAGGCCGCGCGCGGCGTGCAGGATATGTGTCGCGGCCTGAATCGGATCGAGCTGGCCGTGCTGCTTGACGACCTCGGCGAGGGATCGTCCATGGACATACTCCATACTGAAGTAGTGCTGGCCGTCGTCGTGGCCGACGTCGTGGATCTGGACAACGTTGTGGTGCGAGAGCTGCGCCACGGCAAAGGCCTCGCGGAGAAAACGCGCGAGAAACGCCGGGCTGCGCGAGAGCCGGGGGGCGATGGTCTTAACCGCGACGTGCCGGTCCAGGGCGACCTGACGGGCGAGGTAGACACAGCCCATCCCGCCTTTACCAAGCTCGCGCAACAGCTCGTAGCCGTCGAGCCGGGCCAGCGGTTTGCCTGCCCCGCCTCCGTCGGCGATCGGCCCCATGTCGTAGGGGGCCGAGCCCGGCGCAGCCATCGTCGGCCTCTCCGCTGGCGAGGACACCACTGTCCGCCCCACCGCCTCGGACGCCACAGTCGGCCGGTCGGCTGCATCCGACGCCACCGTCGGCGCATCGGCTGCGGACACCTGCGTCGCCTGCTGTTTCGCCCGGTGCCGCTTGAGGTCCTCGATCGACTTGCCCACGACGACACGCCCGCCCCCCTCGCGCGTGATCAGCAGCGCAAACGCAACGCCGCAGTCCGGGCACTTGGGCTCATACACCCCCGGCACGGCTTTCAGTGCGAACTTATGCTCACAGTGCGGGCAACGAACCGACATCCGGGATCCCCAAGCAAAGCGCAGAACAGCCCATCAGACAAGACATGCGGCGGCAGAAACCCTGCCCCAAGCAAAAGCGTACCCTAAAACGCCGAAATGGCAAGGACCACGCGATACGCGCCCGGCCTTACCCCGGCCTCGTCATGCTGTCGTAGTCCATGAACTCGTTGAGGCGCTCTTCGGGCATGAGCTTGAGCTCGCCGACGAGCTGCTTGATGGTCTTGCCCTCTTTGTGCGCCTGCTTGGCCAGGGCGCTGCACTTGTCGTAGCCGATCTCGGGCGCCAGCGCGGTGATGGTCATGAGCGACGCGTCAAGCAGCTCGGCGCAGCGTTCTTCGTTGACTTCGAGGCCGACCAGCAGCTTGTCGACGAAGACGTTGCAGACGTTCGAGAGCAGCGTGACGGATTCGAGGAAGGCGTCGATCATCACGGGCATGGCGACGTTGAGCTCGAAGATCGAGCCAACCCCGCCCATGCCGGCCATGGTGACCGTCGCGTCATTGCCAACGACCCGGCAGCAGACCTGCATGACCGACTCACAGATGACGGGGTTGACCTTACCCGGCATGATCGACGACCCGGGCTGGATCGCGGGCAGGTTGAGCTCGCCGATCCCGCAGCGCGGGCCCGACCCGAGGTGGCGGATATCGTTGGCGATCTTAGAGAGGGAGACGGCGATGGTTTTTAACTCGGCGTGCGCCGAGACAAATGAATCTTTGGCGGCCTGTGCTTCGGGGTGATTCGTTGCTTCTTCAAACTCATCGCCGGTGGTATTCCCGTCCAATCGACGAGTTAGCTCTGCAGCAACGCGTTTTGCGAACTCGGGGTGCGTGTTGATCCCCGTGCCAACCGCAGTCCCCCCAATCGGCAGGTTGTCACGAAGAGTGCCCGATGCCAGTTCCGCTCGCCATTGACCAGCTTTTGCTTGTGCTGCAAATCCGCTGAACACTTGTCCCAATCGAATCGGCGTCGCATCCATCAAGTGCGTACGGCCTATTTTGACAATCGAATCCCATTTCGTGGCACATTCTTCAAGCGTATTGTTCAATCGCATAAGCGCATCGAGAAGGCCCGACTCAACTGCCGTGGCACCCGCGATATGCATCGCCGTCGGGAACGTGTCGTTGCTGGACTGCCCCATGTTGACGTGGTCGTTGGGGTGGATGGCGGAGGGTGCTTCAGCACCCGTGCCCCCCGAGCCACCGGCCGCTGAAGCGGCCTCCGCCAGTTTGCGGTTCGCGAGTGTGGCGATGACCTCGTTGGCATTCATGTTGGTGCTGGTGCCGCTTCCGGTCTGGTAGACATCCACGGGGAAGTGGTCATCGTGCTTGCCCTGGGCGACCTCGTCCGCAGCGGCGATGATGGCGTCGGCGAGCTTGGCGTCGAGCTTGCCGAGGTCCTTGTTGGCCTGGGCGCAGGCGGCCTTGAGGTGGCCAAACGCGTGGATCACGGCCGGGGGCAGCGGGCGGTTGGCGATGGGGAAGTTGGCGACGGCCCGGGCGGTACTCGCGCCATACAAGGCGTCGGCGGGGACGGGCATCTCGCCCATCGAGTCTTTTTCGATCCGGGTCGTTTCGGCGGCGGGCGCTTCGGGCATGGCGGGGCTCGGTTTTTGGGGGTGTGTTTCGGGCGATTCTGAACCATGCACGATACCACAGCACACGGGTGTTGTGGGCCTCAGCCACGCATGACCCGCACGGTCCCCCGCGTGTGACGCGGCGGTTTCACATGGAGACGGGTAGGCGTGTGGTTGGGGACGGTTTACACTGGCGGGGATGGACCCCACGGACACGGACATCGCGATGATGCGGCTGGCGTTGGCGCAGGCCGACCTCGCCGCCCGGCACGGCGAGGTGCCCGTCGGGGCCATCGTCTACCGCGGCGATGAGGTGCTGGCCTCGGCCTACAACCTGCGGGAGACCGACGCCGACCCGACCGCCCATGCCGAGGTGCTGGCGCTGCGTGAAGCGGCTCGGAAGCTGGGGACCTGGCGGCTTGATGGGTGTCGCTTGGCGGTGACCCTGGAGCCGTGCCCGATGTGTGCCGGGGCGCTGGTGAACAGCCGGCTTGAAGCGGTGGTCTACGGCGCGACAGACCCGAAGATGGGGTGCGTCGAGACGCTGCACCCTCTGCTCGATACCGAGGCGTTCAATCACCGCGTGCAGTGGGCTGGGGGCGTGCTGGCGGAGGAGTGCGTGGCGGTGCTGCGGGCGTTCTTCAAGGCCCGGCGTGACCCTGCAAACCGACCGCCCAAGCCTGGGCCATCCCGTAAGGCGCTGCCGGGGTCTCCGGGTGGTGGCGACTGAGCCGTCTGTGCCGGCCTGCGGCGGGTCGGTTACGCTGCAACGATGCAACCCCCCGGCGAGAAACCGGTAGATGAGGGCGTGACCGCCCTTTCTGCGACGAATGTCCCCGCGTTCAACGGCCTAGCCGACGGCCCGGCTGACGGCGTGGATGTTGCCGACTGTGACGACGGTGCGCTGGCCCGGCGGATCGCGATGGGCGATCGGGCCGCAGCGGGCGAATTGGTCAGGCGGTACCACGCGATGGTGCGTGGGTTCCTGCGGAAGATCTGCTTCGACCGGGACGCGGCAGAAGACCTATCGCAGGAGACGTTTGTACGGGCACTGAAGTACGCCCACCGGTTCGACCCGAAGTACCCGATGCGGACCTGGCTCTTGACGATCGCCCGTCGGCTGTCGATCAATCATGGCCAGAAGGCGAAGCGGCGCCGCGGCGTCCCGGGTGTGGAGGCCATCGGGCTGGAAGACACCCGCGCCCCCGCCCCACCCCTGGAGAGCGAACGGGCTGAACGCGCGGCGCTCAGCAGCACCTTGCTGGATGCGGCGCTGAAGCGGCTAAGCGAACCCCAGCGTTTAGCGATCGTGATGCACTACCAGCAGTCGATGCCGCTGGAAGAAATCGGGAAAGCCCTGGACATGCCTGTAGGCACAGTGAAGAGCCACCTCTACCGGGGGAGGAAACGGATGCGCGAGCTACTGGAGCCGCGAGAGAAGGATGTGATGCCATGAAAAACGCGCAACGCGAAACACAAACCCCATGGTCCGATGCCGCCGAGCCGCTGGATGCTTTCGAGCACGAGTGGGTGAGCGTGCTACGCCAGCAAGACGGCGATATCGCAGAGACCGAAGACGCCTTTGTGGACGCCGTGTTGGAGCAAGCCGAGCAGGCTCCTGCCACGCCCCCTGTGCTTGCGCGCATCGGCTGGGCGCCGCTGGTTGCGGCCGCTGCGGTCGCGCTTGCCGGGGCTGTCACCTGGGCGGCGCTCTTCAGCAGCGACAACGCGCCGGGCACCGCGCCGATCGTCGAACAACCCGCACCATCGCCCGAGTTCACAGATTCAGGCAGCACGCTCCCCGATATCGATGACCCAAGCCCGCGTCACGCACCACGCACCGAGCAGGAGCGTCGGGCCTTAGCCCAGTCGCTGCAACTCGGCACGATGATCGCCGACACTTCGGGCACATTCAGCCGACCCGCCGCGGGGCTCCCGAAAACGATCAGTAACACCAGCGATCAACTCTCGCTCAAATCGCTCACACAGGGGATCACGAACCCCGTCCCCGACCCGGCCGAGGTATTGCCCCCGCGACGCAACCGGCCACGCGGATAGGCAGCACCGTACCGCTTGAACGACACCCCTACCGCCCCAATTTCGTCTTGCCAACCCGCATTCCGGAGTTGCCCTATGAACCGCTTGCTTCTCCCCATCATCCTGCTCACCGCCCTCGCGTCGCCCGCTACCGCACAGGCCCCTGCCGAACTCGCGCCGGCCGACACACAGGTCTATCTCCATATCGATGGATTCAACGACTGGCTGGGCACGCTGGCCGAGGGACCGCGCGGCGAGGCGATGCTCGACAAGATCGAAAACGCGCCGCAGTGGCAGACACTCCTGACGCTGCTCGAGATGGACATGGACACCTTCCTCGCGACCTACTTCGGCGGGGATGTCGTCCTCTTTGGGCCGCAAGCACAGGAGAACAGCAGCGGTATAGTCTTCACCCAGGTCGCCAACAACGACGCGGCCTTTGCATGCGACCGATTGTTCCTTGAGGCCATCGAAACCATCGGCGACGCCACGCTCTACCGCACAGCCGACGGCGGCGGGTGCATCGCGATCACGAACGGCTGGGTCGGGCTTTGCGACATCCAAGACCTCGCCTACATGCGTGACGTGCTCGCCGGCCTGGGTGACGAATCGTCCCTCGCAAGCACAACTGGCTACGCGCACTGGACCGGGCTGCTGCCGGTCGAGCGTACGATCACGATGTACATCGCCGCAGGCGAAGACGAATCGCACGCGATGGGGGTCACCCGCGTGGGCAACGGCATGGACGTCGCGTACTTCGGCAAGTCCGCCGGGTTCGAAGAGCTCTTGAGCATGCTTGGCGAAACCGAAGTTGCCGACTTTGGCCCGCTGCCCGCCACGACCCTCGCGGCCGCGACATTCAACCTCGTCGCGCCGGACAGCGTCGAGACGCCTGAACTCATGGCGGGGCTCAACATGCTCGCCGCACCAGCCTCGTTTACCGAAGATATCCTGCCAAAGCTTGGCACACCGACCGTCCTCTTTATGGGCTCGGTCGATGGCGGCGAGACCGAGCCCGCCGTGGGGCTGGACGTGCCCGTCGTCGGCTTGGCGGTCAAGATGGACGACCCCCAGGTCGCCAACGACCTGACAGCCATGATGGACAAGACCATGCTGCTCGCCAACCTCGCGACCGCGCAGTGGGGTGTCGATCCGATCGATTTCGAGCGTAACACCTACACCGATAGCTCCTACCGCGTTGCGCATATCGGCAAGCCGCTGGCGCAACAGTCTGGCTGGCCCGAACTCGAAGCGGTGCAGATGGTCTATGGGCAAGTCGGCGACTACTACGTCGTCTGCACCCAGGAACTCTTTTTCCAGCAGTGTGTCGATGCCGAGCAGGCGGGGGAGCCGTTCCAGATGCGACTCGAAGGCCCGGTGCACGAGCTCGCCCAGACCCCGATCCTCGCGGTTACCGTCCGGCCTGACGGCTTCGCTGACCTGCTCCGGACCTGGCGTAGCTTCATCGAAGACGAAGGCCCCGCCCTGGGCATCGATGTCCCGGTCGTGGGCGGCGAGCTGGGTGAGATGATCCAGATGCTCGACCAGTACAGCCTGATGAAGATGCAGCTCTGGCGCGGGGAAGACGACTTGGTCGTCGGGCGCATCCAGATCACCGCGCCGTTCTAGCCGACATCGATCAGCCCGAGCGACTCGCCGTACTGGTGCAATAAGACACGCCGCAACAACCCATGGGCTGGCTGCTTGAGCAGCCAGTCTTTTTCAATCAGACACTGCGCATCGAGCCGGGCAAGCTGAAGCAGATCCAGGTCCCCCGGGATATCCGCGACACGCAGAGGCGGCATCCCGGATTGTTTGGTCCCGAAGAACTCCCCCATGCCGCGGATACGCAGGTCTTCCTCGGCGATCTTGAACCCATCGTTGGTCGCGGCGATCGCGTTAATCCGATCGATCGCGTCGTCCGTCGTCGGCTCGGCGACAAAGACGCAAAGCGGCCGGCGTGTCGACGCCCCACGCCCGATCCGACCGCGAAGCTGGTGGAGCTGTGCTAGCCCAAACCGCTCGGCGTGCTCGATCACCATCACACTCGCATTGGGCACGTCCACCCCGACCTCGATCACCGTCGTCGCTACCAGCACGTGCGCCTCGCCGTCTCGGAACCGCCGCATGACATGCTCTCGCTCATCACGCGACAACCTGCCGTGCACCTCGGCGACTTTGTACTCCTCGCCAAGCTTCTGACGAAGCAGCTCCGCATGCTCGGCCACACTCTTTAGCGCAGTACCCCCCCCGCCTTCATCATCATCCCCAGGCCCATCGATCGCGGGGACGACGACATACACCTGTTCACCACGCTGAAGCCGGGTCGATAGATACGCGTATACCGTGTCGGTCTGGAACTCGGCCACCACACGGTTCTCGATCGGCACACGGCCCGGGGGCTTGCCGCTGATGGTTGAGACATCAAGGTCGCCGAAGATCGTGAGTGACAGGGTGCGTGGGATGGGCGTCGCCGTCATCACAAGATGGTGCGGCACGCGCAGCCGACCGTCGTCTGTGGTCTCCCCCGCCGATCGCAGCCGGGCACGCTGCATGACCCCGAAGCGGTGCTGCTCGTCGACCACTGCGACGCCGAGGGCTTTGAAAACCACCGCGTCAGTCACGAGCGCCTGGGTACCGACCACAATGTCGGCGGCGCCCTCCGCGATCTCGGCGAGTAGTTCCTTGCGTGCCCTGGAGCGCGACGACGACGCCCCGCCGGTCAGCAGCCGAACCGTCACCCCCGAACCCGCGAGCATCTCGCTAATCGATCGGTAGTGCTGCTCCGCCAGCAATTCCGTCGGCGCCATCATCGCGGCCTGCTGCCGCGCACTCACCGCGAGCAGCATCGCATAGAGCGCGACGACCGTCTTGCCCGAGCCGACATCCCCCTGCACAAGCCGGTTCATCGGCGTCTCGGAGCCGAGGTCCGTGACGACCTCGGCGATGACCTTGTCTTGCGAGGGCGTTAGCTCGAACGGGAAGCGTCCGCGAATCTGCCGATCGATCGCGCTGCTGTGTACAAGTGCCGGCGCGGCCTGACGCTTGGCGACATAGGCTCGCTTCATCGCGATACCGATCTGGAGCAACAGCAGCTCGTTGTATGCAAGCCGACGCCGAGCCTCTTTATGGTCGTCGGGTTCTGTTGGGCGATGCAGCTTCTCAAACGCCTCGGTGAGTGGCAGCAGGTTGTGTGCCTTGGTCAGCGTCTCGGGCAGCGGGTCCTGCATCTCAGGCAAGACACGGTCCAGCGCTTCGCCGACGAGCTTCTCGATCGCGTGGCTGGGCAGCCCTTCGGTCGAGGGATAGATCGGACGCAGGCGATCGCCTTGCGCCGGCGCGTCGCTTTCCTCACTGATTTTTTCCCACTTCGGGTTGACCATCTGCGGGTAGCCGTCAAAACGTTTGACTTTGCCCTGCACGAGGAGCATCTGCCCCGGGTGCAGCGCATCGCGGAGGTAGCCGGCATGGAACCAGACCAGCGCGAGCGTCCCCGAGTCGTCCTGAAGTGTGGCTTGGAACCTGCCTTTCTTACCCCGGCCCTGCGCGGGGACCCAGCGCACCGCGCTAAGCGTTCCGCGAGCCGTGGCGACAACATCCTCCATCACCGGCAGGTCGGCGATCCGCCCCTCGGCACCGAGTTTTTCATAGCGCGTCGGGCGGTGGCGAATCAGGTCGGCGAGGCTATGGATGCCCAGCCGAGCCAGCGCCGCCGCCCGGGCCGGGCCGACCCCGGGCAGCGTCGTGATCGGAGAGCCCGGGCTGGTTCGGCCCACCGGATCCGAAACAGGATTCGTGTTGTCTGAACGCGCTGGCATCCCACCATCTTACCGCCGACCCGACAAGGGCTAGATTCACCGACGGCAGTTGACTATCACGCTTGCCGATTGCATCCGGTGTGGAATGACCTGCCGACGACGCCAACCAGACAGGCGCTCACTCCGGCTAACGCTCGTGGCGATCCCTGATGAATTTGACGCAAAGCCACCGATGCCAAAAAGCAGCCGACAGTCTGAATCGTCTACCGCTAGATTAGTGCCATGCCTGAGCAACCCCAGAAGCACCTCAACGTGATTGATTCACACACCGCCGGTGAACCGACTCGGGTCGTCATCGGAGGTGCGCCGGACTTGGGCGGCGGAACAATCGCCCAACGGCTGGCGGTCTTGCGTGATGAGCATGACTGGGTGCGGCGGGTCTGCTGCACCGAACCACGCAGCAGCGACACAGTCGTGGGCGCACTGCTCTGCGAGCCGGCATCCCCCCAGGCCACCGCGGGCGTGATCTTCTTCAACAACGTCGGCTACCTCAAGATGTGCGGTCACGGCACGATGGGCGTCGCAGTTACGCTCGCGCATCTCGGCCGGATCGCGCACGGCCTGCACACGATCGAAACACCGGTCGGCGATGTCGAGATCACGCTGCATGGCAATGGCCACAGCGTCACCGTCCGAAACGTCCCCAGCTACCGCGCGCTTGCGGATGTCGCCGTGCATGTCGAAGGGCTGGGGCTTGTGCACGGCGACATCGCATGGGGCGGTAACTGGTTTTTCATATGCAGCGACCATCGCCAACGTGTCGAGCCCGACAACATCAAAACGCTGACACGCGTCGCGTGGGCGATCCGACGCGCACTCAAAGCGGAGGGCATCGCCGACCCGGACCAAGGCGAGATCGACCACATCGAGTTGCTTGGCCCACCCAGCGACCCGGCGGTGGCCGACGCCCGGAGTTTCGTGCTATGCCCGGGCGGCGCCTACGACCGCTCACCCTGCGGCACGGGCACCAGCGCTAAGCTTGCATGCCTCGCGGCGCAAGGGAAACTTGCCCCCGGTATGACCTGGCGCCAGCAGAGCATCATCGGCAGCGTCTTTGAGGCGAGCTACGAGGCCGACGGCGACCGCATCATCCCATCAATCACCGGGCAGGCGTTTGTAAATGCACAGGCGGCCCTGATGGTTGCCCCCGATGATCCGTATGGCCTTGGCATCGAGATGCGCTAGGGGCGATGCAATGCAGCATCTTCGAGCAGTTCGTTGAGCAGGCGGGCCTCGTCAAAACGGCCATACACCGCACGGGTTGCGAACGGCGCGATCGCGATCGGCAGGCCGGGAATCTCGTCGGAGGACATCTCCAGCGTGCCGTACAGCGCGTCGAGGTTGCGCTGATACTGGCCGACCAACTCAGGCGATTCGTAGAGCGAAGTGATCTTATCCTCGCCGATCAGTTCACCGGCGTAGCGTTCTGCCTCCAGGAGCGGCCTGGGCCACTGTGGCCCGGCATCCATCGATCCGGCACCGCCAAACAGCCAGTCATCGAACGCGGGCCAATCCTCGGGCGCGTCGCGCCACACCGCCATCGACAGCAAGGCAAGTTCGTAGCTGTGTTCGAACCGGTCATCATCCACCGGGATGTGCGGGTTGTGGGTCGCGTACAACGAGACCGGCAACGCAAACACGACAAGATCCAGACGATTGATGCGTTCTTCCGCGAGCATCGCGTGCGCCTCGCGGCAATGCGGACAGGCATAGTCGAGGAAAATCACCACGACCTCCCCCCCGTCGGTCGGCCCGGTGTGGGGGACATCCAGCGCAGCAAACTGAAGCTGGCCCCCTATGACACCAAGACGGCGGCCAGCATCATCCGTCAGGTCGTAGTCCTCGCCGCTGGGCATCACAAGCACATTGCTGTCGGCGGGGACCATGACCTGAATCCCGATGAGCAGCATCACAGCGGGAATGCCGAGCCCAAACGGAACCGCCATACGCTTCAGCGGCAGCGCTAACACGAGCACCAGACCGAGCGTCACGCCGACACCATGCCCAGCCAGGCAGTACGTGCACCACGCGTCGATCAGCGTGGCCTGCAGCGCGATGTACCAGGCGGCCGCACCGATCAGCGCGACCCCCATCGCGCCCAGCATGAGTTCGCGCTTGTCCTGCCGGCACGGCCGCAACGCCAGGAGCGCGAGGATCACAATGTACCCCGCCGCCGCAAGCACGCTCACCGGCACGGCCCCAATGGCTGACCACCGGCTGCCCAGCACCTCGCCACACCCCTCGCCGCTTCCGCAGCCCGGCGCGACCTGCCCCGTGAGCGACAACCACGCGAGGTAACCCGAGATACAAAGCCCAACGAACGCAAGCGTCATCCCCCCCCAGCGCCGAGCCAACTCAAACTGGCTGTCGCCCGCAGTGGGCGGGTCCGTCTCGTTGTGATGGTCGGTATTACCCATCGCCCTGCGCTCCGAGGTGCCTGTCGGCAAAATCCAAGTACTGGCCCCAATCGTAGGCGGTGACGTCGTGCCCGCCGCTGCGCAGATGGTAGCCAATGCGACCGCGATGCAGAGGCGACGCCACAGGCGGCATCGTATCCGCCGCAATCCCTTTGCAGCCGAGCAGCTCGAAGACCGGGGCCGCATGCAGACACCCTAGAAACTCGCCGCGCGGGTCGGCCCAGCGGTCGTCTTCTGCGCTGGCGACGTAGACCGGGCGAGGAGCCATCAAAGCCAACAACGCATGCTGATCGAAAGGCAGCGCGCCCTCGTTGTCGTTGTAGGCGTGGAAGTTGCCGCAGAACCAATGGGGGAAACGCTGGTTGATCGCAAAAATCGTTTCACCGTAACGCCGACGGGAGATGGCCGCCCCGCCGCAGCCGGAGTTGTTGGATATCGCCATGGCGAAGCGTGTGTCGCATGCGCCCGCCCACAGCGCGGTTTTGCCGAGGCGTGAATGGCCGATCGCTATCACGCGTGTTTCATCGACAGACACATCAGACGCCAGATAGTCCAATGCACGGCTGTACCCCCAGGACCAGGCCGCGATAGCCCGGCCCGAATCGCCCCGCTGCCTTGCGTCTCGCCTCGCGGGCAAGCTGAGCACGCCGTTTTGATACCCGTCCGCGAAGTCCGGGGCAAGGTCGCCGTAGTATGCCGTTGCGACCCCATACCCACGTGCCAGGATCGCCTCGACCGGCCAGCGGCCCGACATCGCCCCCCGCCCCGCCTCCGATGCAAGATGGCCGACCACACCGACTGATTCATTCTCCCGCACCCACCCGCGCGGCAGCGCGATGGATGGGTCGGCATGCACCGTGTGGTTACCATCAAAGTTCATCCCCAAAAAAACCGGCAACGGACCGGCGGAAATGTTTGGGAGATAAAGCAACAGATCCATCGACGGCCCCGACGTTTCCGCGGTGAAATGGATGCGCACCTGCCGCCGGGTTGCGGCCCCGTTGAGTGCGCAAGCGTCCGACTCCATCACCTCGAAGCGGACATCTGCCGCAGCAGTGATGTGGTCCATCCGGCCGAACATCTGGTCGCGGAAGAGCGACAGCAACTCCGCTCGGCGGATTAGCCACTGATCGGCATCGGTCACGGGCTCACCGGACTCCATGACGAGCGGGTCGGGCAGGTCATACGCGGGCACCGCCGACTCGTCGTAGCTCGGCCGAATCACCCACGCGAATCGGCTACACAAGAGCAGCGCCGCGGCGAGGAGCATCAGGGTGGCCGTCGTCATGCTGACATCTCACGGTCAAGGGTATGATTGACGCATGATCCTAGCACGCTGGGCCAGTGCGTTCGCCTCTTCCCTGCTTGTCGCGGGGGTGTGGGTCTACCGTGTGACGCTGGGCTGGGTGATGGGCGGCCACTGCCGATACCAGCCCACGTGCAGCCAGTACATGCTCGACGCGGTCGCGAAGCACGGCCCGTGGCGCGGCGGCTGGCGCGGCCTCAAACGCATCGCTCGCTGCCACCCCTGGGGCGGAAGCGGGCACGACCCGGTGTGAGCAGCATCACCGAAGTTTCTCGATATGACCCGAAAACCCTATCGCCCTGCTTACGTGGTGCTTCGCATCGACACCTTTCTCGCAGAACTCGCGCTGCGCGACCCCAGCAACCCAAACATCGAGTCTATGGTCACTGTAAAGCAAATCCACTTTTCCCGAGACAGGGCAGAAGCTGAAGTAGATCGACTGAACAAGCTCAACGCAGACAAGAGCTGCCACTACTGCGTGCAGTACTCCCGTCTGATCGAGGATCTGTGATCCCTACCGCATTCGGCGTAGCTCATGCGCGATGCGTTCACAGGCCGGGATGTACTTGCCGCCGAAGACACGGCAGTGCTGGAGCATCGTCGTGAGCCAATAAACCCGGCAGCGACGCTCGAACCCTTCGCGCTCGCGGTGGTGCTGGCGATAGATTCCAAAAAAGTACGGCCCGGCCGTCTTGAACAGGCGGAGGTACGAGAGCTCATACTCGCGGTCGGCGAAACTCGCGTGGCCGTCGATGTAGGCGTTGATGCGTGGTCGCCCGGGGTTGCCGTCATCGACAAGGATATTGTTGGCCCAAAGGTCGCCGTGGATCAGCGTCGGTGTCGGCTTGTGGTCGAGCCAATAGGCAAGGTGCTTGGCGACATGGTCCACCACTTCGCGCGAGGACGATTCGAGCATCGAGCGTGCCCCACTGGCTTCACGCTCAACGATCGGGCCATAGAGGTCGAGCCAAGTGGCGTAGCGCCTGGTCGCGTCATCCCCCGCGGCGGGGCCGAAGCGGTCGGACGTGTGGCGGTGCAACTCGGCGATGTGGTGGCCCAGTTGGTACTCGAAGCGCTGCATGCCGCTGGCGCTGATCTTCGCACGCTCGAGGGTCGTGCCCGGGATCTTCTCCATCATCAGCATCACACCGGCAAACCCGGGGTCGCCAACAATCAGCCCCAACGGCCTGGGCACCGGGAGCGATGTATGCTCGCGAAAATACGCCAGCGCGTCACGCTCCGCCTCGAGCTGATGCGCGACGTCGTGGTCATTGACCTTTGCAACGATCGAGCCCCGCCCCCGGTCAAGGACCAGTTCAAGCACACGATTGATGCTCCCGCCGTAGAGCTTGCGCACCGCGGTCACGGTTGCGTCGGCATCCAGGTGGCTCTGCACCAGCCGGGTCGCCAACTCGGCCGTGACAAACTCCCCGCGCTCGGACATGCCGCGGTTGTAGTTGATGTTCATCGCAGGGTCCGGCGTGGGCTTGAACGGCGTCGCGTGTACCGGCCAGGGGTGGGCGTGCCCCAGCCTCACGGCAATCTAAGCCGGGAACCAAAAAACCCGTGGCGGATCAGCCACGGGTCTGGGGGAAGTGGAGCTGACAGGGATCGAACCTGCGACCTTCTGCATGCCATGCAGACGCTCTACCAACTGAGCTACAGCCCCGACGCGGTCAATCGCGAGCGACGCACTATATCCCACCCTCCAGAGCGACGCAACCCCACAAAATCTACGGCCAGAGGGCTGCAAGATTGTGCTACCATACGATTTTCCACGCCGCACCGGAGAAGCCGACTTGCCCCTCCAAGACCAGCTCCGAGCGTTCTACGAACTCGACCAGCGCGTCCGCGCGATGCGCTCGCGTCTAGACGCCGCGATCAATCGCCATGCCGCTCAAGAGCGCAAGAAGTCGCAGCTCGACCAGCAAGCCGCAGAGCTCCGGGACCAGCTCAAGCAGAACCAGGCCAAGGCCGCCCTACTCGAGTCCGAGGCCAGCGGCCTGGAGGCCAAGATCACCGGGCTTCGGGACAAGATGAACGCCGTGACCAGCAACAAGGAGTACTCCGCACTGCTGGTCGAGGTCAACACCGGCAAGCTCGAGCAGGGCAAGCACGAAGAACTCGCCATCGCCGCGATGACGAAGGTCGAGGAACTCACCGCCGAACTCGAAGCGCTACAAGCCCGCGTCGATGAGCAAGGCCGTATCGCCAAAGCCGCCGAAGCGGATGTCGAAGAAGCCCGCGGCGAGGTCGGCGAACAACTCGAAGCACTCAACCGTGAACGCGATGCCGCAGGCGAACCAATCGCCCCCGCGGTCCGCAAGCAATTCGACCGCCTTTGCGAAGTCCACGACGGCGAAGCCATGGCCGGGATCCAAGAGCAGAACAAACGACGCATGGAGTACACCTGCGACGGCTGCTACACCCTCATCCCCGTCGAAACCGTCAACACACTCATTACCCGCCCAGATGAAGTCGTCACCTGCAGCAACTGCGAGCGCATCCTCTTCGTCTCCGAAGAGATCCGAGACTCCCTCTCCGGGGCGAAGCCTTGATGATACGGCGGTGCCACCCTCGCCGCCTGCTTACCCGATTCACTCGGCTCGCTGTGGCCGACCTATACCGAGGCCGGCCCCAATGGACTGCCTGATCCACATCGATGGCGGAGCACGCGGCAACCCTGGCCCCGCCGCAGCAGGCGTCACCATCACCACGCCCGATGGCAGCGAACCGCTCTACGAAGCGGGCTTCTGGCTTGGCACATCGACGAACAACGAGGCCGAATACCAAGGCCTTCTCCATGCGATCAAGGCGGCGAAGCTCATCGGGTGCAGCCGCCTCATCATCCGTAGCGATTCGGAGCTCATGGTCAAGCAGATCCTGGGTAAGTATCGCGTCAAGGCCCCAAACCTGAAACCGCTATACCAGGAGGCCGTACGACTGCTGGCGGACTTTGAGCAGTGGGAAATCGGGCATGTCCGCCGGGAAGGCAACAAACGGGCCGATCAACTCGCGAACCTGGCCATGGACGCCCGGGATGATGTCATCGCGTTCGATGCGTTGACGAATGAGTCATAGACCGCCTGCCCGCCGCTTGAAACTACTAGGCCGCCCATCATCTGGCCGATACAATCCCAATCAAGAGGTGCCCCATGCTGATCCGAAACCCCGACGATGTTGACGCTAAGACAATGACGATGCCCGGTGCGCAGGGTGTTGAAATGCGGCTGATGGTCGGACGGAAAGACGGCGCGCCAAACTTCGCTATGCGGATCTTCGACGTCGAGCCCGGCGGGCAGACGCCCCACCATCAGCACAACTACGAGCACGAAATCATGGTCCTCGCGGGCGAAGGGGAGGCCTACAGCGGCGACACCCCCCACCCGGTCAAGCCCGGCGACGTGCTCTTTGTACCCGCCAACGAAGTGCATCAGTTCCGCAATACGGGCGACAAGCCTTTCCGGTTTATGTGCATGGTCCCGACCGCGTTCGACTGCGGGGACGAAGGCTGCAAACCGACGCCCGGCTCGTAAGTCTCCGCACATCGACAGGCCGAACCAGCGGGGCTCGGCCGCCTCGCGGGGCACAGGCATCAGCACCGCCCGCTCCTTGTGAGACAACGGAAGACACCATGGCCCAGCAACCCGACTCAACGCCCGCCCAACGCAAACCCTTCCTCTCCACCCCGCCCGGGCTCATCACAGGCGGGCTCGCGTTGTGGCTGCTTTCGTTCGCGATGAGCTGCGCGCTCACGATCGCGATCTACAAAACCCAGCAGGCCAACCCCCAGGTCGAAGATGCCGCCGCGATCGAGTTCACCTCGGCCAGCGACAAGACCAACATGATCCTGACCGCCTATGTCGGGTACAGCGTGCCGATCCTCGTCGCCATCGGCGGGACGGTCATGCTCCTCATCGGCAGCGTCCGCTGGGGCGTCCACGGCAAACACGCCGCCGGCGTCCCGGGCAACGGGCAGGAACTCGGCCTGCTGAACTCGATCAACGAACGCCTGCTCCTCAGTGAAACCGCCAAACGCATCGCCTACCGCCACGAAGACATCGACCTGCTGCGCAGCACGATCAAAACCGACATCCAGAACCACGACTTCGACGCGGCCCTGGTCCTGGTCAATGAAATCGGATCGACCTATGGCCACAAGGAAGAGGCCGAGGAGTACCGCGAGCAGATCATTTACGCCCGCACGACAGAGATGGAAACCAAGGTCGATCGTGCGTTGGCGAAGCTCGACGAAACGCTCGCCCGGCACGACTTCGACAGCGCGGGCAACGAAGCCCTGAAGATCCAGCGGCTGTATTCAGATTCCCCACGCGTCAAGGATGTACACCGCAAAGTCGCGCACGCACGCGATCAGTACAAGCACGACCTGGAGCGCGAGTTCCTGGAGGCCGCGAAGGTCGACGATGTCGACCGCGCGATGGACCTGCTCAAAGTCCTCGACCGCTACCTCTCGGAACAAGAGGCCGGCCCGTTCCGCGAGACGGCACGCGGTATCATCGGTAAGAAACGAGAGAACCTCGGCGTGCAGTTCAAGATCGCGATCCACGACAAAGAATGGCTCCGAGCCGTGGCGGTCGGCGAGCACATCATCCGCGAGTTCCCGAACACCCGCATGGCCGACGAAGCCCGCGGAATGCTCGACCTCCTGCGTGAACGCGCGGCAGGCCAGCGGGCCGCCTCCTCACGCAGCGGGGACAACCAGGCCCGCAGCACCGACGACGCGCAAGAGGCCAACTCCTAACCCAACCGATTGGGCCGGCGGCCGAGCGGACACGCGTCCGCTATACTCGCCGCCATGCCAAAAACCTATCCCATTGTTGTGATCCCGGGCGACGGGATCGGCCCTGAAGTCACCGACGCGACGCTGAAAGTGCTCGACGCCGCAGACGCACCGCTCACGTATCACACCCACCAGGCCGGTCTCCCGGCGATGGAAGCAATGGGCGAAGTGATGCCCCAGCAAACGCTCGACGCGATCCGCGAGCACAAGACCGCAATCAAAGGCCCCTGCACCACGCCGGTCGGCAAGGGGTTTCGCTCAGTCAACGTCCAACTCCGTCAGACGCTCGGGCTCTACGCGGCGGTCCGCCCCGTCCGCAATCTGCAGGGCGTCCCCACGCGATATGAGGATGTCGATCTTGTCGTGTTCCGCGAAAACACGGAGGGGCTTTACGCCGGTGTCGAAAACGCGATCGTGCCGGGCGTCGTGACGTCGCTGAAGATTGTGACCGAGAAGGCCTCGATGCGGATCGCGCGGGCCGCGTTTGCCTACGCCAAGAAACGCGGCCGTAAGAAGGTGACGGTCTTCCACAAGGCCAACATCATGAAGATGTCGGATGGTTTGTTTCTGGAGCGCGTCGCCAAGGTCCACGAGGACGAGTTCCCGGAGGTCGCCTACGACACCTGCATCATCGACGCGGGCTGCATGAAACTGGTGCAGGACCCCACACAGTTCGACGTACTGCTCATGGAGAACTTCTACGGCGACGTGGTCAGCGACCTGTGTGCGGGACTTGTCGGCGGGCTCGGCGTGACACCCGGCGCGAACATCGGCGAAGACTGTGCCGTGTTCGAGGCTGTGCACGGTAGCGCCCCCGACATCGCAGGGCAGAACAAGGCCAACCCGCTTGCGCTGATCATGTCGTCGGTGATGATGCTCAACCACCTCCACGAGCTGCACGGCGACGCCGCGGTCAAGCAGAGCGCCGATCGCATCAAGGCCGCCTACAACGCCGCGCTGGCCGAGGGCGACAAGACCCGCGACCTCGGCGGCAAGCTGAGTACCCGCGAGTTCGCCGACGCGGTGGCGAAGCGGGTGTAGGGATTGATGTCCACATAGATTAGGTTTGAACCCGCCCGGACTGGTTGCTTAAGCAACCAGTCCGAGTGGGCTATGCCTTCATTTCCTGAGGCATCGAAACGGTACAATCCGAGCATGGACCTTCCCGCTATCACCTCTTGGGAAATCCCCGGCAGCGATGGACGACCCATCTACGGGAATACGCACCTGCCTGTCGACTGGAAAGCGAACCCGGACCTGTGTCACGGCCACCTGATCTGCTCGCATGGCTTCAAGGGATACAAGGACTACGGCTTTTTCCCGCTCATATGCCACCGCGCTGCGGAGCGCGGTTTAGTCGCGCACCGCTTCAACTTTTCGCATAGTGGGATGACGCCTGACATCGCGCTGTTCGAGCGGCCCGAATTGTTCGAGATCGACACCTGGGGCCGACAGGTCGACGACCTGCAGACTGTCATCCAGGCCACCCACTACGGCGATCTGGACCGGAGCGGCTCGTGGGACGAATCCAACTGGCCGGTGGTCTGCTTTGGCCACAGCCGGGGCGGTGTGACGAGTACGCTTGCCGCGGGGCGGAACAGCGAACCCGCCTTCTACGAGCGGTACTGGCCAGGCCTCAAACGCTCGATGCCCCCCGCCGCCCTCATCACCGCCGCCGCGCCCGACTATGCATGCAACCTTGACGACCTCGCGAAAGAACAACTCCGCACAGAGGGCCGACTGCTCTCGCCGTCGGGGCGGACGGGGCAAGACCTCTATGTGGGCAAGGACTGGCTGGACGAGATCCAGCGCGACCCGGAAATGTACGACCCGGCCCTCGCGGCGGCGCACGTGAAATGCCCGACACTCATCATCCATGGCACTGGCGATACGACCGTCCCCGTCGAGTGCGCCCACAACCTGCACCACGCCGCGACGCCGAACAGCCGGCTTGAGATCATCGAAGGCGCTTCGCACACATTCGACTGCCCCAACCCGCTGCCGATCGACACGCCGTGGGACGAAGTGCCGGAGGCTACGCGTAAGCTGATCGACCTGACTGTTGCGTTTGCGGTTGAGCAGTGTGAGAAAGCACGCTCGGCGTAGGGTGGATGGAGCGTAGCGCAACCCACCGAAAAAAGATACCTGTTGCACGCGGTGGGTTGCGCTGCGCCCCACTCACCCTACGTTTTACCGCTGAATACAGCCGAGGTCGAGCGTGATGCCGCCGGGGAAGTGGGCGTCGGCGTTGAGGGTGTTGCGGTCGATGAAGGTGAAGACGATGCAGTTCGCGAGAAGGTTGTCAGCAAAGGCCGTGTCCCCGCCACCGGGCCCAGCCCAAGCTGCGTTGTCGTAGCGTTGGGCGTGGAAGTGGTAGTGCGCAAGCCCGGTGTGCATCGCGCGGACACAGGCATCCGAAGCAATGAACTCCTCGTCGCGCCGACGCAGCATGGGCTCGAACGGCTGGGCGATGAACTGCCCGTCATCACCCCAAGTCAGCACCCCGCCATACTCGGTCGTCGCATCAACGCGGTCCCGCTCGGCCTGCTCGAAGAGCGCTGCGACGACCGCGCGATCCGCCAGCGCATCGAGCATCATTTCAATCACCAGTAGATCCGCCCAACTCAACGCGTCGGCATGAGACGCGAGGGTGTCGTCACGACCTTGAGTTCGGCGACTCCCCGGCGGTGCACGATGAACATGCCTGGCCGCAGCAAGGCGAGGCGCGATGCGGGACAGGGCTTGTTGACGTGGGAGCGTCGCGATGGCCTCATCCGCATGATCGATCACGGGCAGATGACGCAGCGCGACGCCGTTGTACGCTATGTCTGGTTCGGCCGAACGGATCAACCGGCCGCGCCGGTCCCAGAGCCGATCGCTGGACGCGTCGCAGAGCGTACCCAGGCGGAGCAACTCTTCACGGTTGCGTGGCAGGTGCTCCGCGACGGCGGCGACACTTTGCAGGTCCGAATGCAGCCGGTGCTGCGGCCGGGCACGCAGCAGTTGCATCCGCAATGCCTCGTTTTCACATGTCCGGCACATGATGAGCCAAGCGGCCTGCGCCAGACGCTGTGCCGATCGGTCTTGCCCCGCATCTTGGAACAAGGGCCAGAGCAGGTCCTCGGGCGGTTGGTCCGGGTGCAGCCGTGCGATCGCCAGCCGCTCGGGCCGGTCGGCGTCGTCGTAGCGGATCGATGGCCTGGCCCAGCTCTGAACCAGCGCGGGGATGAAATCACTGCGACGGCCGAGCGCCGCGCGTTCGCAGAGCAGCGACAGCATCGGCCAATCGTTGATCCCCCTGATACGTACTGCGGCCTGGTTCCAAAAGTGGTCTGCATCGGCCTGGAGCATCTGCCCGACGGCAGCCTGCCGGACCTCAAAGGGGTGACGCACCGACACAACCAGGGGCATGAGCTCAGCGGCGTCAGAGCCGGGCGTCATCCGTACCGCAGCCACTCGGCGGCTTGTCGAAGCCGAGCGGTCGAGCGCGGTGGCAACCGGGTCCACGATTGGTTGTGACTGGCACCCCCCCAATGCGAAGAGGAATACCCCGATCGCGGCGGCCAATCCATACGGCCTCAAGCAGGCAAGCGCACCGAGACACGGCGTCACGGCTGGCATCGCGTCGCGGTGCCGCCGTTTTCGCAGGGCCAATTCATGACGGTTTCGGAAGCCCGGATACCTTCAGGCGAGTTCGTGTCGTGCCACTGCGGGTTTTCGCCGCCGAAAAGAAGAATCATTGCGCCGCCCGCCCTGTCGCCGGAACCGGCACCCTGGTCGGTCGTGGGGTAAGCATTGAGGTTCGCGATGAACATACCGTTGGCTTCCAATGCTTCAGGCGTCATACCGTCGCTGATCTCGCCACACTCTCCACAGCTCATCACCGTAGCGCGGAACGCCTGGTCGTTGTCCTTCAGCGGGCTGCCCGGGAAATCACCAGACGAGACCAGCTTGATCGTCCCCGCGTTCATGTCGTAATAAACAAGCTTGTCGGAACCATCCACCATCCCAAAACCGCCGAAAAAGCTGCATGCAATCGCCGCGAGACAAAGCACCAGCACGAGGACAGCAGCGCCAGTCATGACCGCAGGGTTGTTGTTGGCATACTCTCGAAGACCCATCGCATTAGCTCCTAAAGCAGATCATTAAGCCAAGAAAAGGCCGATCAGATCAGATTTGTACGAACGCAGACAAAGAACCACGCCTAACGCCCCGGAGCGGTGTGATTGTACATCCCATCGGCTAAACACTCAATACGTCTAGCCGACCGTCCAAAACATCAAGCATCATGCCTAGGGGCTGGCCCAGCGGTACTCGAGGCGGACAGCCGTCGCCTCCTCGATCAGTTGGTGCAGGTCTTCACCCGTGAGTTGGGTGAGGTCGATGCCCTGCTCGCCTTGCTCCATTCCGAGGAACTGCTGGAGTTGGCTGGGCACAGGCTCGCGCATCACGGTCACATCAGGCTCGCCCGTCATGTTTGCCTGGGCTGCTGCGTAGGCGATGGCATCGTCGAGGTAGCCGATCTCATCGACCAGATTCGCATCAAGCGCTTCTTCGCCGATGTAGATCTTGCCCTTCGCTGCGGCACGCAACTCGTCTTCGGTAATCGTGGCGTCCATCGCCGTTCGCCCGGCGAGAACGACTTGCAAAAACGTGTCATAAGCATCGTCGACCAAGTTACTCAGCACCGCCACGGCCTCGGTGCCGTCCTCGGTCAAGTTTCCTTCCTCGTCATACCACTCCACAAAGAGGTCGTTAGCGTCATCTTTGTGAGGGGATTCGTTAGCGATGACCATGTTCATTTCGATGCCGTGGTGCTCGATGAGCCCGCCGAAGGCAGGGACCTGCGCGAGGACACCGATGCTGCCGGTGATGCCGGTGCGTTCATGGAAGATGTAGTCGCAAGGCATCGCGATGTAGTAGCCCCCACTCGCCGCGACATGGCCGAAGCTTGCAACGATCGGGACATCAGGGTGCTTGGCCTTGAAGTTGTTGATGTAGTGCCAGATCTGGTCCGACGCCGTCACCCCACCGCCTCCGGACTCGACGCGGAGGACGACGGCCTTGGGCGGGTTCTGCTCCAGTTTGGCGAAGGCGACGCGGCAGAACTCCGCGGTCGGGCCATCGATCGTGCCCGAGACGAGGACAACCGCGACACGGTCCTCCGGCTGCTCCTCCCGGACGGTCGGTACGTAGGCGGTCTCGGTCGGGCCGGTCGCGGTGAGCACATTGGCGATGGTTTTGATCGGCCCGCGTAGGTAGATGTTGAGGGTGACGGAGAAGAGGAGCAGGACGAGGAGGATGTAGATGAGGATTTTGCTGAAGCCACCCGACGCGCTGGGTTGCTGGACATAGACCGCCGGGACATAGCCGGGGGGCGGCGGCGGCGCGCTGGAGGTGCCGGCGGGATTGATCGGCGGCTGCGGGCTGCCTGCAGGCTGTGGGTTATCGGGGGTACTCATGGCGTGCTCCTGCGCTATCTTGGGTGTCTCATTTATCAGGCCCGTTGCGGACCATGGGAAGTGGTCCGTCAGTGGCTGTGTGGGTATGATCGGCGGTCATGGCACTCCATCTGCACATCGATCCGTTTAGTGGCATCGCCGGGGATATGTTTCTCGGTGCGATGGTCGATCTCGGGGCCGACTTGGATGCGATCCGGGCCGCTTTAGCGAAGCTGCCGGTGAAGAAGGCCTATGCGATCCGGTCACGCCGGGTCCAAAAACTCGGCATCGGCGCGGTGGATTTGACGGTCGAGATCGAGGGTGACGCAGAATCGCAACGTGATACAGCCGAGTTGAACCATGACCACGGCCATGATCACTCAGACGAACACAGCCACGCGCACTCGCATACCCACCCTCACGGGCATAGCCACGACCATCCACACCCGCACGAACACCATGCATCCGATACCGGACACCACCACACGGGCTACCGCGAGATCATGGCGATGGTCAAGATGCTCGATACGACCGCGCGTGGCAAAGCCCGAGCCGGCGAAGTCGTGACGCGGCTGGCACAGGCCGAGTCACGGGTGCACGGTGTGCCGATGGAGGCGATCCACTTCCATGAAGTCGGCGCGGTGGACTCGATCGTCGATATGCTCGGCTCGGTCATTGCGCTGGAGTTGCTTGGCATCGAGACCCTCTCATGCGGGCCATTGCCGCTGAGCCGAGGCATGGTGCGCTGTGCCCACGGCGTCATGCCGGTCCCCGCACCCGCAACCGCGTACCTGATGCAGGGGCTGCCGACGGTCGGTGTTGACCGTGTCGGCGAACTCATCACACCGACTGGCGCAGCACTCGTCGCAGGGTTGTGTGACGACTTCGGCCCACCGCCGCCGATGAGGCTGGGCGAGGTTGGCTATGGCGCAGGTGATCGCGACGACCCCAATGTGCCCAACCTCCTGCGTGTCATGCTCGGGCAGACGCTCGCAGTCGGCAGCCTGGGCCCGACATCCGTCTCAACCACCGATTGTGTCGCGGGGCATTAGCCCAACCCTCCCGGAACCCGCTTTGAAGACCGGCCTTGCGATCTGCGCTTTCATCGTTGCAACCGTCACCGGACTGTCGGTGCTCGAACTGCGCGAACCCATCGACATCGCAACCGATGCGACGCACCCGGATAAACTCCTGCGTGTGGAGTTGTCGGATGAATTGCCTGACCTGTTCATCCCTGAAGGCCTTACCGCTAGTGAAGCCGACTTTGCTTCGCTCTCCGCGGCATGCGACAACGCGAGCAGCCAGATCACCGAAGGCGACGAGCAAACCCAGGCCGAGCACGCGGACGCAGTCTGTGCCGCCCTGCTGGATGCGTTGTCGGCCGGGTCATTTGAAGCTGGTTTTGCCGACCGTCTCGTCCCGCCGTTCGACCTGTTTTCCGACGAACTGCGGCTGCTCTTCCGCGTCACCCTGCTCGCGGTCAACCACCGCTTGGCCCGGCTGCTCGAAGAAGGCGCGCATGAGGAAGCCGACCAACTCGCGCGGGCGCATTTCGAGTTGGGCCGACGTGTCTTTGCCCAGAACACGCGCCTGCGTGTCCGGCAGCACGGCCTGGGCCTGATGCACGCTGGGCTCACCCAAGCCAGACAGGTGCTCCAAGCCCAATCGCAGGACGAGGCCTCCGAATCAGCCGAACCGACGAAGCCCGAGCAAGACCTCGCCGCCTGGGAGCAGGCGGTCACGACGATCGACACCGCCTGGCGTGAAAAGCTCGACTGGATCTCATCCGCCAGACCCAATGTCGCAGACCTGATCCGTGTCGCCGAGGAAGACCAAGACCGCTCTTTCCGGGTGTACGCGACGCATCAACTCGGCTACGCACGATTCGAATGCGGCGAGCCGGGCAACCAGCGTATGATTGCCCAGGCGATCGGCCGTGCCGGCGAAAGCGATGACCCGCTCATCCGACAGGCCGCTCGTTTTGCCCAGCGTATGAACCGCGAACAGTTCTACGCCGCGACCCCCTGACTCAAACGACCACGCCCCGGAAACCGTCTTCGATGCACTTGTTGTTGCTGGGTCTATTCCTCGGGGTCTTCCTCCACGACGTGTCCGCGACGGGACCCGGCCCAGGCGTCACCGAAGCGCTGCCCAGCGATGTCTGGCCAGGGCTGGGACTTTGGCCGGTCGCCCTATGCGTGTTTGCCCCCAAGCTCATCCTCCTGCTGCTATACACCGCAAGCTGCCGGCTCACGCTGCGCAAGCTTGGAACCAAGGCCGGCGCGACATGGTTTCGCCGGACCGATCACCTCACCGGGCTGATGCCGCCTCTCTTGCTCACCCTCTTCGCTAGCGACCTGACCATGGGTGCGCTACGTTGGGTGCGCATCCCGCTGCGCAACACCGTCGTGATCGATGAGTTGCTCGTCATGCTCCCGACCCTGGCAACACTCGTCGCCGCCTGGCTGGTGTACTTCCCAATCGATCGGCGCATGCGTGAGTCAGGGCTGATCAGCCGCGTTGACCAGGGGCTTGCGATTTACCCACTGCCCACACGCGGGCAGTATGTACTCGGACAACTCCGGCACCAGGTCGCGCTGTTGTTCGTGCCGCTTACCATCATCGCGGCCTGGTCAGAAAGTATCGCACTGCTGGGCCCTGACTTTGATGGCCCGCTGTCCCAGACGCAGGCCATGGTGCTTGCACCTGCCGGGGCGCTGGGGGTCTTTCTGCTTGCGCCTCTCATTATCCGCTACCTCTGGGACACAGCGCCGCTGCCCGAAGGCGAGATCCGGGACGCCATGCTCTCGCTTTGCAAGCGGCACAAGATCAAAGTCCGCGAACTCTTGCTCTGGCGTACCTACGGCGTCCTCGTCAACGCGGCCGTGATGGGCATGGTCGGCCGACTGCGCTTCATCCTGCTCTCCGATGCCCTGCTCGACCAACTCAGTCGCGAAGAGGTCGAGGCGGTGATGGCCCACGAAATCGCACACGTCCGCAAACACCACATGTTCTGGATGCTGCTGGTACTGATCGTATCGCTGGGGCTGGGCGAACAACTCGTACAGTACGGCCTGCTCGCGGCCGACCAAGCCATCTCCCAGAACGGGCCTTGGCAGATCGCGGGGCTCGATGCACAAGCAATGCTTCGCGACGACCAGACCCAGGTGGTTGCGATCGCCCTGGTGAGCTTTGTCTTGGCGCTGGGCGTGTTCGGCTGGGTTTCGCGTCGGATTGAACGGCAGGCGGATGTCTTCGCCGCCAGGCATATGGCCCAACAGTCAGAACAACCCGAGCGCGATGCACACGGGCGGGTCGTTTTCGATGCCTTCGCTTGCCACGCGATGATCGGTGCCCTGCAGCGCGTCGCGGCACTAAACCACGTCCCCCCCAAGCGTAAGAGCTGGCGCCACGGCTCAATCCGCTGGCGACAGGATCACCTGCGGTCACTCATCGGCCAACCGATCCATGACGCCGAGGTCGACCGCGTGCTCTGGCGGATCAAGGCGGCTGCACTTGCCTCGGCGCTGCTGCTCGGCGTGCTGTACTGGATGCAGTGGTCGAACCCCGACACCACCCCCGCGCTTGTCGAGGCGGCCTGTATAATCCGCCGCTTGGTGTGACACATGATCGACAAGGTCAGAGGAGGCCTATGCGTTTTGTGAAGATGACGGGGATCGGCAACGACTACGTCTACATTAACGGATTCGAAGAAGCCATCGACGACCCTGCGCGTCAGGCGGTCGCGATGGCAGATCGGCACTTCGGCATCGGCAGCGATGGGCTGATCCTGATCGTCCCGCCGGACGACGACACCAAAGCCCATGTCCGCATGCGTATGTTCAACGCCGACGGCAGCGAGAGCGAGATGTGCGGCAACGGCATCCGCTGCGTCTGCAAAATGGTTCACGACCACGGCATCGGCCCCGACCCACAGGCCAACCCGCTCAATATCCAGACCGGCGCGGGCGTGCTGGCGGTCTCGTACGAAGTCAACGCGGTAGGCAAGGTGAAGCACGCCACCGTTGATATGGGCGCGCCCATCCTCACCCCTGAACAAGTCCCGATCGACGCCGAGTCCCTGGTGCAAACGGACCAGCCTCAAACCTTCAAGGTCAGTGTGCCCGGCACGACACAGCGTTTCAACGCGACCTTTGTCTCGATGGGCAACCCCCACGCGGTGATCTTTGTTGACGAAGTCGATGATGAGCAGCGTGAAGAACTCTTGGGCTGGGGCAAGGCACTCGAACGCCACGAGGCATTCCCCAGCCGGATGAACATCCACTTCGCCCAGGTGCTGGACCGTGAACATGTACGCGTACTGCACTGGGAACGCGGCAGCGGGCCGACGCTCGCCTGCGGCACCGGGGCATGCGCGGTGTGTGTTGCCGGCGTTCTGACAGACCGGACAGAGCCCGAGATCACCGCCCACCTGCCCGGCGGCGACCTCAAGCTGAGCTGGACCCAATCCCTCCGGCCCCACAAAGGCCACATCTTCATGACCGGCCCCGCGACCGAAGTCTTCACCGGCGAATGGCCCGGCTGATGCGGCCCCTAGCAACCCTCGGACTTTTCACATGACCAAGCTCATCAACACCCCCGCCCTGCCGCACATGCCCTGGGAGGACAAGCCCGCAGGCTGCGCCGACCCGGTCTGGCGCTACTCGGGCAACCCGATCGTCACCCGCGACGACAAGCCCGGCTGCAACAGCATCTTCAACAGCGCCGCGATCGCCTTCGACGGCGCGGACGACACACGCTTCGCCGGCGTCTTCCGCTGCGATACCCGTGAGTTGAAGATGAAACTCCACGCCGGGTTCTCCGCAGATGGGCTCAAATGGGACATCAACACCCAGCCGATCGAATGGGTCGTGCCCGAGGGATGCGACCCGGTGGTCGAGGCCTACGACCCGCGCGTCGTGAAGATCGACAACTGGTACTACATCATCTGGTGCAACTGCTGGCACGGCCCCACCGTCGGGCTCGGCTATACCGACGACTTCAAGACCTTCCACCTCATCGAGAACGCAACACTTCCCTATAACCGAAACGGCGTCCTCTTCCCGCGCAAGTTCCCGGGGAAAGACGGCGACGACTACATGCTCCTGTCCCGACCCTGCGACGCCGGGCACTCCGCGCTGGGCGAAATCTTTCTCAGCCAAAGCAAAGACCTCATCCACTGGGGCCGGCACAAGTACGTCATGGGACGCGACCAGCCTTGGGAATCGACGAAGGTCGGCGCGGGCCCTGCACCGATCGAGACCGACGAAGGCTGGCTCCTGCTGTACCACGGCGTGCTCACCACCTGCAACGGCTACGTCTACCGCATCGGCGCGGCGCTGCTCGACCGCGACGAGCCGTGGAAGGTCGTCGCCCGTGCCAAGCCGTACCTCATGGGGCCTTGGGAAGACTACGAGTGTGTTGGCGACGTCCCCAACGTGACATTCCCCTGCGCCGCATTGGCGGACGGCGACACCGGACGCATCGCGATCTACTACGGCTGCGCGGATACGGTCACAGGGCTGGCGTTCTGCGAAGTGGACGAGTTGGTTGCCTGGATCAAGGCGAATCAGTGATCGCATGCGTGCCACATAGCCTGCCCTTGCCATAGACAAGCGTGTCGCAGGCTTACTGACTGCTCAGCCGCTTCACCCGCATGTCACGATACGCCGCGTGGGTCTGAAAACAGCACATGCCAAGTGGTGCCGTATCCATCACCTCACCGCGTAGCGAGTAGAGCTCGTGGTCCGCGCGGTTGACGTGGATGACTTCGTCGCCGTCGAGCCAGACCTGGATCGTGTCGGTGGTAACCGCGACGCGGACGCTGTACCAGCGGTCGGGCTCGAACTGCATCAGCTTGGTGGTCGGGTTCATCGACGCGTCGGCGTGGTCAAGCGATGAGAGCCCGACCAGCCCGCCGCCCCAGCCGCCCATGATCAGCGTGACGTGGCCCTCGGTGCCGACAGGAAAGGTGAGGCCGACGAAGAAGTCGTTGCCCTGGATGCGCTGGGCTTCGAGCGTGATCTCGTAGTTTTCAAGGGACTCACCGAGCAATTCGGGAACATCGCCGCTGTAGACGACGCCGGTCAGCGGGCCGCCCATGTCCATGTGCAGGACGCCATCCTCTACGGAAATCTCGCCATCCGCGCCGAAGACGAGAGGACGCCACCGGGTGAGTTCATCATCGAGCAGCGACACCGCTTCGGAAACATCGTCCGTCGCGGCACCGGGACCGACGGGATCGATAGCATGACCATCCGAGACAACGCCTGCTTCCGCCGGAGCGTCGCTGCTGCGGTGTCGGCCTGCGTCGGCAACTTCGGAATCTGCAGCGCAGCATCCCCACTGAGCGAGGGACGCGGCCACGGCCACTGGAAAAACAAGCATGTATCGTTTCATGCTTAGGATTCTACCAGCGTTCCCGACTATCGCCTTCACGACGTGTCAGCCCACCATGTCGGCGTAGGCCGATCGGCGTTTGGGGTCCGACAAGACTTCATAGGCCTCGTGCAAGCGATCAAACTTCTCGATCGCATCGGGGGCATCGCTGCGGTCGGGGTGCAGGGCCACCGCCAGTTTGCGGTAACTTGATTTGATCTGTGCTGGGGTAGCGTCAGGCTTGAGCCCCATGACTTTGTAGTAATCGGGGAGGTCCGTCGAGACGGATGCGCGGCCAGCCCCCTTGCGCTTACCCTTCCCGCGTGGGGCGGCGGCCTGTTTACTGGGTCGTGCGGCCGATGCCATGCCGAACATTGCGACGGCTTCGAGTACACGGTCGGCACCGCTCTTCAACGCGACGAAATGAAGACCGAGTTCGTAGCGTTTCAGGCCTTTCCGCCTCAGCCAGCGCACCTGCACCTGCAAAGGCATCGCGCCGTCATCAAAACTGATTTTGGTGGTGTAGACATTGCCAACGACAACGGGGGGTTTCTTGTCGCAGGCCAGTCGCATCCCGGTCGCAGACATGTCGATGACCGTGCCGAGCTGACACTTCACCGACGCTGTGCCGAAACGCTCGGCTTTGCGGTGACGCCATCCGGCAGAGCCGGGCTCTTTGGATTTGGTCGGCCAAAACCCCATGCGTGAATGATCGACACGTCCCACATCGTAATTTAGTTGCCTAAGCGCTTCTGTTCTGCGAATGAGGTCGCATAACCGCTACAGCCGATACGACAAGCCCCCGCCTTGCGACGGGGGCTTGTATAGCGAGTGGTAGATTCTCAGATTCAGCTCAGCGCCGCCTGTGCCGCGGCGAGCCGTGCGACCGGCACGCGGAACGGCGAGCAGGACACGTAGTCCAGGCCGACCTCGGCACAGAACTGGATCGAGCGCGGGTCGCCGCCGTGCTCACCGCAGATGCCGCACTTGAGGCCCTTCTTCGTGGCCCGGCCCTTCTGGACGGCCATCTCGACGAGCTGGCCCACGCCCGTCGCGTCGAGCGTCTGGAACGGGTCGTCCGCGAGGACTTCCTGCTCGAGGTAGTCGGGCATGAAGGCGTTGACATCGTCACGCGAGTAGCCGAACGACATCTGCGTCAGGTCGTTGGTGCCGAAGCTGAAGAAGTCGGCGGACTGGGCGACCTGGTCGGCGGTCAGCGCGGCGCGGGGGATCTCGATCATCGTGCCGATGGTGATGTCCAGCTTGCCGGTGTACTTCTTCTTGGCCTTGACGTTGGCGATGGTCTCCTCGGCCAGGGCGCGGAGCATGGACAGCTCGTTCTGCGTGCCGACCAGCGGGATCATGATCTCGGGGACCGCCTTGACCTTCTTCTTGAGCGAGTTGATGGTCGCCTCGGTGATGGCCGTAACCTGCATCTCGAGGATCTCGGGGTAGGTGATCGAGAGGCGGCAGCCGCGGTGGCCGAGCATCGGGTTCATCTCGTGGAGCTGCTGGACCCGGCTCTTGACCTTGCCGACGCTGACCTTGAGCGCCTTGGCAACAGCAGACTGGCCCTTGGCGTCGTGAGGCAGGAACTCGTGCAGCGGCGGGTCGAGCAGCCGGACGGTGACGGGCAGGCCGTTCATCGCCTTGAAGATGCCTTCGAAGTCCTTGCGCTGGTAAGGCAGGAGCTTGGCCAGGGCGTTGCGGCGTTCGGCCTCGGTCTCGACAAGGATCATCTCGCGCATCGCGAGGATGCGATCGCCCTCGAAGAACATGTGCTCGGTCCGGCACAGCCCGATGCCCTCGGCCCCGAACTCGCGGGCACGCTTCGCGTCGGCGGGCGAATCCGCGTTGGTCCGCACCTTGAGCTTGCGGTACTTGTCGGCCCACTTCATCAGCTTGCCGAAGTCGCCCGACACCTTGGGCTGGATCGTCGGCACGTCACCGACCATCACCTCACCCGTCGAGCCGTCGATCGACAGCGTGTCCTTGTGGGTAAACGTCCGGCCGTTGACCTTGATGGTCCGCTTCTTCTCGTTGATCTCGATCTCGCCGGCGCCCGCGACGCAGCACTTGCCCCAGCCCACGGCGACGACGGCCGCGTGGCTGGTCCGCCCGCCGGTGCTGGTCAGGATGCCCGCGGCTTTGTGCATGCCCTCGACATCTTCGGGGCTGGTTTCCTGACGCACGAGCAGCACGGTCTCGCCTTCGAGCGTGCGGTCTACGGCTTCGTCGGCGGTGAACGCGAGTTTGCCGACAGCCGCGCCGGGCGAGGCGTTGAGCCCGATGGTCAGGATGTCCTTCTTCGCCTTGGGGTCAAACGAGGGGAACAGGAGCTGCGTCAGCGCCCCGGCAGGGACCCGCATCACGGCCTGCTTCTCGGTGATTAGCTTTTCCTTGGCCATGTCGCAGGCGATCTTCACAGCCGCGGCGCCGGTGCGCTTGCCGTTACGCGTCTGCAGCATGTAGAGCTTGCCCTGCTCGATGGTGTACTCGATGTCCTGCACGTCCTTGTAGTGCTTTTCGAGCTTCTTTTTGATGGCCTGGAGCTGGTTGAACGAGTCCTTGCCGATCGTCTTGTTGTTGGGGGCCTTCCACTTGGGCATCTCGGCGATGGGCTGGGGCGTGCGGATGCCGGCAACGACGTCCTCGCCCTGGGCGTTGACGAGGAACTCGCCGTAGAACTTGTTTTCCCCGGTCGCGGGGTTGCGGGTGAAGCCCACGCCCGTGCCCGAGTCCTGGCCCATGTTGCCAAAGACCATGGCCTGGACGTTCACGGCCGTGCCCGCGAGGCCGGTGATGCCCTCGATCCGGCGGTAGCTGATAGCCTTGTCGACCATCCAGCTCTTAAAGACCGCCTCGACGGCGAGCTCGAGCTGGTGGATCGGGTCCTGCGGGAAAGGCGTGCCGGTGTACTTCTTATAGACAGCCTTGTAGGCGGCGACGAGTTCGATGAGCCCGCGGGTTGGGACGTCGGTATCTTCCTTGACGCCGTACTTCGCCTTGATCTTGCTGAAGGCGGCCTCGAAGAGGTGGTGGTCGACTTCCATGACGACGTCGCCGTACATGTTGATGAGTCGGCGGTAGGCGTCGTAGGCGAAGCGTTCGTTGCCGGTGGCGTTGGCGAGGCCGACGACGGAGGAGTCGTTGAGCCCGAGGTTGAGGATGGTGTTCATCATGCCGGGCATGGACACAGCCGCGCCGGAGCGGACGGAGACGAGCAGCGGGTCGTGGTTATCGCCGAACTTCTTGCCGGTTTCCTTTTCCATGAGCTTGACGCTCTTGGCGACCTCGTCGAGGACGGGGCGGGTCATCTTGCGGCCGGCCTTGTAGTAGGCGGCGCAGACCTCGGTGGTGACGGTGAAGCCGCAAGGGACGGGGAGCCCGATGGAGGTCATCTCGGCGAGGTTCGCGCCCTTGCCGCCGAGCAGCTCGCGCATGGTGCCGTCGCCGTCGGTCTTGAGCTTGCCAAAGGAGTAGCAGCACTTCTTGGGGGCGAAGCGTTTGGTGGTTGACTTCTTCTTGGCGGTCTTCTTCTTGGTCTTGGTGGCCATCGGGTGTGTCCTTGGGAGCGGTAGGTGCTTGGCGGGGATGCCGCCGAGTTCGCAGGCATTGACGGCGGTCCATCGCCGTGGTTGCGAATAAGGGAAAACGCAGTAGGTACGGGCTCGGCCGGCCTCTCGCGGCGCGATCCGAAGCGAACGATTCTAGTGGATAGGCGGTGGGCGTCAAAACTGCACATCGCGTGGTCCGCTCGGATGCGATATGGTGGTGGGCTTGGACGTGGGCGTTTGGCCTACGATTTACAGGGGTTTTGTCCTCGAAACACGATAGAAACCATGCAGACCATCGTCTCCAAGTTTGGCGGAACGTCGCTGGCCGACGCGAAGCAGATCCGTAAGGTCCAGGCGATCATCGAAGCCGACCCGCGCCGACGACTCGTTGTGCCCTCGGCCCCCGGCAAGCGGCACGCCAATGACACGAAAGTCACCGACCTGCTGTACCTCTGCCACGAACTGGCAAGCCGGGGCCTGACCTTTGAAGAGGCCTTTGGCCCGGTGTGCCAGCGGTTCCAGCAGATCGTGCAGTCTTTGGATCTAACGCTAAACCTCGACCCGCTCTTGGATGAGACGCGCGAGCGTATCGCCAGCAACGGCAAGCAAGGGCTCAACGCCGACTACGCCGCGAGCCGAGGCGAGGCGATCAACGGACGCATCCTTGCATCACTGCTGGGCTGCGAATTCATCGACCCGGTTGACCTGATCTTTTTCGGTGAGAACGGCCGCCTCGACGAGTCTCGCACTTACGCCGCCGTAGCCGAGCGATTGAAAAGCGTCGACCGCGCCGTCGTGCCGGGGTTCTACGGCATGGGGCTAGACGGCAATGTCAAAACCTTCAGCCGTGGCGGCTCCGATGTCACCGGCGCGATCCTCGCCCGGGGGGTGGAGGCCGAGGTTTACGAAAACTGGACCGACGTCCACGGCCTCTTGATCACCGACCCACGGATCGTGTCCGACGCCTACACCATCGAAGTCGTCACCTACCGCGAGCTGCGCGAGCTGTCCTACTCGGGCGCACGGGTGCTCCACGAAGACGCGGTATTCCCCGTCCGCGACGCGGGTATCCCCGTCAACATCCGCAACACCAACGACCCCGAACATCCCGGCACGATGATTGTCGGGAGCGATCACCCCAAGGCCAAGATCAGCTACGAGATCACTGGCATCGCCGGCCGCAAAGACTTCACGATCATCCAGGTCGAGAAGTCGATGATGAACAGCGAGATCGGCTTTGGCAAGCGGGTGCTCGAAGTCTTGGCCGACCACGACATCAGCTTCGAGCATATGCCCTCCGGCATCGACACCCTCAGCGTGGTCGTCGATGACAGCCAGCTCGAAGGGAAACTCGATGATGTTGTGGCCGCGATCCGCGCAGCCGTGAAACCCGACAGGCTCGAAGTCGACAACAACCTCGCACTCATTGCGACGGTCGGCCGCGGTATGGCCCAGCTGCCGGGTATGTCGGCGAAACTGTTCGGCGCACTGGGCGATGCGGGGGTCAACATCCGCATGATCGACCAGGGGTCGAGCGAGCTGAACATCATCGTTGGCGTGAACGTGGAACAGTTCGAACGGGCAGTCACCGCGATCTACCAGGCGTTTGTGTCGGAGACAACCGCGCCACGCGTCATTGATTAGCCCCTGGCACACAGCCTGCGCCTCAGGCGATGCACCGGCCCAGTCGACACATACCGGCACCCTGGGCTTCCTTGTACGGCAAACTTCGCTATGGACACCAAGGCCATCGAGTTTCTGGTGCTGTGTGTGTTCAGCCTCCTCGCCATCCTTGCGGGCTATGTCGCGCGGGAGCGTGGCTGGGTCCGTGAAGAAACCAGCCGACGCATCCACTGGGTCACGATCGTCGTGCTCTGGAGCACGGCCGGGCTCCTGAGTTTATGGAACCTCACCCCCGACCCGGCGAATCTCTGGGTCCTCGTCATCGTCCCGCTGTGCGTGGCGATCCCGGCCTACCTCACCTACCTGCTCACGCGGATGCTGAAGATGCGGCCCAATCGCGCCGGCGTCCTTGTCATCGCGGCGGGCACGAGCAACAGCGGCTTCACGCTCGGCGCATTCCTGAGCTACACACTCCTGCCCTCGCCGGGCCTGCTGGAAAGTGAGACCGCCAAGGGGGCAGACCCCCAAACGCTCGCCTATAACGCACTGGCTTACGGCGTGCTCACGGTGATGACAATGTCCGCCGCGACAGTCTTCCTGCTCTTTCCGCTTGCCTACAAGCTCGGCGACAACGGCCAGGACGACGCCCCGCTACGCACGATCATCCTGCGTAGTTTCGTCGACTGGAAGGCGATGATGTTCTATCTCGCCGTCGTTGGCGTAGCACTCGCCTACCTCCACGTGCCTTTCCCGCAGTTTGTCCACGACTTCCATGTCCTAAAGCTTCTGTTCTACTCCGGGGCAGCCGGTGCTTACTTCGGCGTTGGGATGCGTCTGCATTTCAGTGAGATCCGGCCGAACCTCAGGGCACACCTGCTGCTCGCGGGGATGAAGTTCGCAGCGGTTCCCCTGCTGGCGGGGGCGATTCTGTGGGGCGTGATGCGGCTTGGCGTCGTCGAGCCCCCCTCGCCTTTGATGATCCAGGCGCTCATGCTCCTGGCGTTCATGCCGACGGCGATCCAGACGGTCATCCTGTCCAACCTGTTCCATCTCGACGCCCGCATGGCCAGCAGCGTCTGGTTCGTCAACACGCTGCTCTTTTTCCTGATCCCCCTTCCGGTGATCCTTGTCGCACTGCGTTGGCTTTGAGAAGGCCTGCTCCCAACCACTCGGGCGCGGGTAGAATCTGGGGATGCCTAACACGCTCGACACCCTGATGGAATCCGCCAGCCAAGCCCTTGCCGATGGCGACTACCCGCAATGCGAAGCCCTATGCGTCCAGGCCCTCGCGCAGGCCCGCAGTGCACTGGACTGGGCTGAATACGCCCGTATCGTCTTGCCATTGCAGGAATCGCGTCGCCTGAAGCGCCAAGCCGCGCTTGAAGGCCGTATCCGCCTGGGCACCGCAGACTGCGATGCGAACGCGGCGTCGCTGCTCGACGGCCTTGACGCCGGTTGCCTCGTCATCACCGACCCACTTTCCGCCGAAGACGCCCAGCAGTTGGCACAGACCGCGGACACATCGCGCAAGCCCATCGGAATCCTTTACGCCGACCCAATGACCGACACCGCATGGACGCTGCGAGGCTTGCCCGGCGCGGACTACGCAGCCCAATGCTCCGCGCCGCCGAGCGCCTGGCAGTCCCGCTGGACACCGGGGGGCTCGGATACAACCAGCACCCCCGCCCACTGGTGGATGCAGGCGAGCGAAGCCCTGGGTAACGCCGCGCTCGCGTCCATCGACGCCGAACTCGGCACGGTAGAGCGTGTGGCCGAACTCGAGGCGGCGCTCTCAGCCGTCGGCGACCACGAGTTGCTGCACCAGGCCCTGGCCGATGCGGCCCGAGCGGCTCAACACGGCGGGGCTCGATGAGCAAGGCAACCACCGCACTCCCGGATCACACGAAGCCATCCCGCAAGCGTCGGCTGCTTCGCCGAATCGGTATCGCGTTGCTTGCGTTGACCGTGGTCGGCGTCCTCTTCGCGGGCTTCAAGTACCGGCAGTGGACCGCAAGGCCGAGCTACTGGGAAGCCAACAACGAGATGCTCGCGCTGCTGCCCGATGAGCAGAAACGTGAGCGGGCGGGCTCGTTCCTTGCGCGCTTTACCCATGAGTGGAGCGCGTTCGGGGACTCGCATTCCATACAAGACCTCATCGAGTCGCCCGATGCCGAGGCCCAACTACTCGGTGATACGCGCACGATCATCGTCCCCTACGACGACCTCAACATCCTGCTCGAAGTCGAGATGCCTGCAATCCTCGAGAGCCAAGGGACGCCACTGCCCGACTCGGTCAAGGGCATCATGGTGACAAGCGACGGGCAAGGCCGACTGATCGTCGCGTTTGAGTACGACGGGCCGAATCTCCAGCAGGTCTTTAGCCTGACGCTTGAAGTCACCGCGACGCCGACCGGCAGGATCACCAGCAACCTCGTCTCCGCACGCGGCGGCGAACTCACCCTCCCACGCGACGCCGCGCTCGACCGCATCGGCGAGATCGTCGGCGGTGATCGCGAATGGGCCGAGGTCCGGCTGATGAAGCTGTTTACGGGCCAGCCATTTGGCCCGATGGACGTGCCGATCGACCGCGATGACGACAGCGGTCGCAACGGCCGGATCACCGGCATCGAAGTCCACGACGACGCGATCCATCTCACCCGGACAACCGTGCCCCGGCGCGACCGAGGCGACGGCCGCGGCACAGCACCGACACCCCGCATCGAGATCGACGAATGAACACGCCCCCCACCCGCCCACGCCGTCTCGTCATCGCCATCACCGGCGCAAGCGGCGCATGCTACGCGCGGCGGCTCATCGAACTCGTCGTCGCACAAGGCATCGAGACCCACCTGGTCATCTCGCCGCTGGGCCAGCGGCTGCTCCATGACGAACTCGGCCTCGACGGCATGGGCGGGACGCACGGCAACCTGTCCGCACTAGCGGGGCTGCCCGAGGGGTCGCCCACACCAGACAATCTAAAACTCCACGCGTTCCGTGATGTCGGTGCATCGATCGCGTCGGGCTCGTTTCAGCACGACGGCATGGTCATCATCCCCTGCTCCTCAAACTCGCTGGGCTGCATCGCGAACGGCATGGCACAAAACCTAGTGCACCGCGCCGCGCATGTGACGCTGAAAGAACGCCGAAAGCTCGTACTCGTCCACCGCGAGACGCCGCTATCGCTGATCGACATCCGCAACATGCAGGCCGTCACCGAGGCCGGCGCGATCGTCTGCCCGGCTCAGCCCGGGTTCTACATGATGCCCCAAACGATCGATGACCTTGTCGACTTCCTCGTCGCACGGGTACTCGACCTCCTTGACGTTGAACACCGCCTCGATGTGCGTTGGGGTGAAGCGTGTGACGAGAAGCAGGCATCGAAGCCTGATTGATCTCGGCTCGCTGAATGTGTACTCGTTCAACAATCTGCCCCGCCGCTCTCCGCTAAGCTACTGCCGTGACGACCCTCGACACCAAACCGAGCCCACTGACGGTGGCTGGGCACATCGCCCGGGACATCAAGCTGACACACACGGTGTTCGCGATGCCTTTCGCGATGCTCGGTGCGTTCCTGGCGGCACGATGGGCGGACCGATTGCCCGTGGGGGGCGAGTTCGCGTTGGTCGTCGCTTGTATGGTGCTGGCCCGAACTTTTGCGATGACGATCAACCGCTGGGCCGACGCCGCTTTGGACGCCGCCAACCCCAGGACGGCCGGCCGAGCGGTGCCTGCGGGTCGCGTTTCCCAAGGCGCGATGCTTGGCGCGTCGCTGCTGTGTGCTTTGGGATTCATGCTGGCGGCGGGCGGTTTTTTCCTTTGGTACAAGAACCCCTGGCCCGCATTGCTTTCTCCGGCGGTGCTGCTTGTGTTGGGCACCTACAGCTTCACAAAACGCTTCACCTGGCTTTGCCACTTGTTTCTTGGCTGCACCTTGGCATTGAGCCCGGTCGCCGCAGCGATCGCGATCGAGCCGGGCTACCTCACGTCGTCACCAGCGGCCTGGCTGTTGTCGGGGATGGTGCTCTGCTGGGTCGCAGGGTTTGATGTGATCTACGCGCTACAGGACGCCGAGCACGACCAGGCGGCGGGCCTGTTCTCGATGCCTTCGCGGCTCGGGCCTGGGCGGGCGTTATGGGTGAGTCGGCTGCTGCACCTCGGCGCGGCCGCACTCTTGTTTGCCTGCTGGTGGGTGAGCCCGCTGGTGGGTGACTTCTTCCTGATCGCCGCCATCCTGACGACCGCACTGCTCGTCGTCGAGCATGCGCTGGTCTGGGGCAGCAAGACGAACCACCTCAACATGGCGTTCTTCACCGTCAACGGCGTGATCAGCCTGCTATTGGGTATAGCAGGGATTACGGACGCGGTGCTGACAGGTCGGCCGTAACAGCGTCGGCCCGTACCTCGACCGCCGCGAGCAGCCGACGCCGACGCATCCACCACGCCACCCCCAGCCCCACCAACACCGCCGCGTACCCCGACAGCGCGACCCCGCCCATCACCGACGCGTACGGCGCGATCTCCTCGGGCATCATGACCAGTTGCACCTGCTCGCCGCCCGGGTCATAAACCATCAGCACACTGAGAAGGTACAACGCCGTCACCGGGCAAGGAAGCCCGACAAACACGCCCATCACCTCCCGGCCCAGCCCGAAGAACAGGATCACCCACGCCATAAACGGCACGATCCAAAACACGAACAGGCACATGATGAACGTCTTGGCCGCGACCTGTTCACGCAGCAGGAAGACCCCAAGCAGCACAACGGAGAGAAACAGCGTGCCCACCCCTGCCATCCCCAGGTAGGGGCCGCCATTATCCAGGTAACCGGTCGCGTCGATGCGGTGGACCAGCAGCATGAACGACGCGGCGCTAACGACGACCACGCCTAGCGCAACCGGCCAGGGCGAGGCCGCGTCCGCCAGCAGCGGCAGGTGCCGACGCCCACGCTTACGCGCCCGTCGCAGGGCGTTCACCTGCTGGTGCCAGGTCGGCGTCACCAGATGTAGCAGCAAGGTCCCCCCGATCCCGGAGATCGCCAGCGCCCCAAACAAGAACCGCCAGACCAGCCACTCCGCCCCGATCGGGAACAGCGAATTGATGTCCTGCCGGTCGCCGAGCATGCCCTCAAAGGTCTTGACATCCCAGAGAATGCCCAGCAGTGTGCCGAGCACAAAGAACTGAATCACGACGAAGTAGAGCATGCCCAAGGGCTTGGAGATGAGCAGGCGCGCCTCGCCCTGCCACCGCCGGTAGATCACCGAGAACAGCACGAACAGCACGAAGCCCTGCACCATCAGTGAAAACGCCAGCGGGTGCAGTTGAAGATTGAAAAAGGCGACATCACGCCAACGGCGATAGCGCAGGTCCGCCTGGGCGTTCTCCCAGCCCTCCTGGAACGAGCGGACCTGCCCCCAGTCGGCAAGGAGGTGTTCCTGCACGATACCGAAGAACGCGGGACGGACCGTGAGGAACTCGAAGGTCGTGAGCCCCATGACCGTCGAGAGACGCGGCAGGCCGAAGTACAGCCCGAGGACCATCGCTTGTACCACAAAGCCCGCGCGCCACGGCCGCTCGACGATCATGCCCGAGACCATGCCCGTGAGATGGTAGAGCCAGACCGATGAGAAGAAGACGATGTAGAACTGCACCAACGGCATGAGCGGGACGCCGCCCCGGACCGCCGCGTAGGCGACGAAGGGCAGGGTCAGCGCGAACATGAAGTACTCGCGGATCGGAAGCCCAAAGAGCAGCCCGACGATCTTCGCGTGGGGAGGCATCGGTGTCACACGGTGGTAGTCGAGCAGCCGGTCGGACCGCTCGCGGGCGACACCGCCCGCCGCGGCACCGGTACCCAGCACCATGAGGATGATGCCTTGCACGATGATCAGTGGGACGATCGCCGAACGCGCCGCATTCCGCGCAATAACCTCGAGGTCTTCCGGGGTCGTATCGTCGGGCAGAGGGACATTCCCCTTGGCCGAGGTGTAGACCAGGATGTAGAGGAAGGCCGAGACTGTGATCGTGACCAACGCCGAACTGACCAGCGCCTGCGGGCGCAGCCGGGTGCGAACCCCGCGGACAACCAGCGGGTTCGCGGCGAGGTTCAACTCGGTAAGCACGGCCGAGGCGATCTTCCTAAAACGTGGGGCGTCGTCGGTCACGACACCTCCTTCGCGCCCAATTCGAGCATGATGTCTTCGACATCCATCTTGTGCTCGACGAAGCGCGTAACCGCCACGCCGCTGGCAACCAGGTAGCGCAGCAAGCCCGCGAGTTCCACAGCATCCCCCTCGAACTCGACCGACAACGTCTTGGCATCGCGTTTCACGTCGACAACACCGGGCCTTGCGTGCAGCAGCCCCGCGGCCGTGTCCGCCGCGTCGGGGCAGTCAATCTCGACGATACGCTTGGGCTGCATCCGCTGGACGATGTCGTCGATTCGGCCCGACTCGATCATCTCGCCCTTCTGCATCACACCGATCGCGTCGCACATATCCGAAAGCTCGGTGAGGATGTGCGAGGAGACGAGGACCGTGCGTCCCTCGGCCGCGAGTCGGCGCAGGATCTTGCGGAACTCGATCCGCGCGATCGGATCGACGCCGCTCGCCGGCTCGTCGAGCAGAAGCACCTTGGGCTCATGCAAGAGTGTCTTGGCCAAGACGCAGCGCTGTGTCATCCCGCGCGAGAGGGTGCCGCCTTTGACGTCGCGTTTAGTGCCGAGCTCGACCATGTCGAGGACTTCACCGATCCGCCTTTTGCGGTCGCGTCGGTGGACGAAGTAGGCCGAGGCGAAGAGGTCGAGGAACTCCCAGACTTTGAGGTCGTCGTAGACCGGTGCAAGGTCGGGCATAAAGCCGAGGATGCCGTGGACCTGATCGGCCTGCTCGGCGACATCGAACCCGCCGACGTGGACTTCGCCATAGGTTGGCTCTTGCAGGGTCGCGAGGACGCGGATGGTGCTGGTCTTGCCTGCGCCGTTGGGGCCGATGAGCCCGAAGACCTGCCCGCCGGGGATCTCAAGCGACAGGTCACGCACAGCGGTGAAGCCGTCGTAGTCCACCCGCATCTCGCTGATCTGAATCATGAGTCTAGCGCCTCGTGTTCAACAGATCATACGCGCGGGGAGTGGTTGGGGTTGCGGGCCAAGGGGCTTAAGCCCCTTGGCCTTAGTGACTACTCACCACCTCTGCCAGCGGCAGGCACGTCCGGTCCACGGCCTCCGCGACGCGCGACAGCGTACCCATCAGCTCCGCCAGCACCGCGGGCGTGATTGATTGTGCGCCATCCGTAAAGGCATGCTTCGGGTCGGGGTGGCTCTCGATCGCGAGGCCGTCACACCCCGCAGCGATCGCAGCGCGGGCCATGTCGGGGACGAGGTAGGCGTGGCCCGTGCCGTGGCTGGGGTCGATGACGATCGGAAGGTGGCTGCGGCGTTTGAGCTCGGGCACAGCCGAGAGCGACAGCGTGTTGCGGGTATGGTTCTCGAACGTCCGGATACCGCGCTCGCAGAGCACGAGGTCGGCGTTGCCCGCCGCGAGGATGTAGTCGGCGGCCTGGAGGTACTCGTCGATATTCATCGACATCCCGCGCTTGTAGAGGATGGGTTTCCCGGCCTTGCCGCAGGCCTCGAGCAGCTTGAAGTTCTGAGCGTTGCGCGTGCCGATCTGGAGCATGTCGGCGTATTTGGCGACCAGCTCGACATCGCTGGGCGTGATGACCTCGGTGACGATCGGCAGCCCCGTCGCTTCGCGGGCATGGGCGAGCATCTTGAGCCCGTCTTCGCCGTGGCCCTGGAAGGCGTAGGGGTTCGTACGCGGTTTGAACGCCCCGCCGCGTAGCGCGTGCGCCCCGGCCGCCTTGACCTGCTCGGCGGCTTCAAGGATTTTGTCTTCGCCCTCGACACTGCACGGCCCACTGATCACCGGCACCTGAGTCCCGCCGAACACACAGCCATCGCCCGCGCCGACGCGGACCCGCGTGCGCTCGCCGCCGGTCGCTTCCTTCGCCGCCATCTTGTAGGGCGACATCACACGCATCACGCGGTCGACGCCCGCGGCCTGCTCGAGCTTGGAGCCGTCCTTGAGCCGGTCATCCCCAATGACCGCGACCACGACAAGGTCGCTGCCCTGGATCGGCTGAGGCGTAAGCCCCATCTCGGTAATCAGGTCGGAGACACCTTTGACCTGTGCGTCGGTGGCGTCGGCTTGCATCACGATAATCATGGCGGGGGCTCCGGTTAGGCTGATTGAAATCGAGCCTGGCTTGGGTTTGAGTTACTCGGTTGGTTCGCGTGTCAATAAAAAAACCCCGGCGCGTGTGCGTCAGGGCGAATGTCGGCTGGGCGTAGCAGCGTGTTAGACGGTCCCTGACTCGGCTAGTGGCCGAGCAAACCAGAACGCATCAAAATAGAAACCAAAGCGACGCTGCATGCGGGAAGTATGGCATCACGCCGGGCGTTGTCAACCCCCAGAGCTCTACCACCCCAGCGGATTAGCCGAGTTCTGCAACCAGGTCGTGCGGGCCTGCACGATCGCCGCCGGGGGCGTCTGCTCGCTGTACTCAAACGCGATGGCCTGCCTCCTGTAGATCTCCTCGAAGCGGGCACGGGGGATAAACTCGATGCCCACCGCCGGGTCGGCGACATAGACCCCCAGCCGGTTGACGTTCAGGATCGACACCATGTGCAGCCGGGCGGGCTCATACTGCAGCGGCGTGAGGACCGGCGTCGGCAGGACCATCAGTTGCTCGTAGTCGGGCTCGATGAGTTGGGGCTGAAGCCCTTCATCGGCGAGACGCTGCTCGAGGCCGTGCATCGCGCGGATCAGGGTCGCGCCGCTGCCCGGGCGGGTTTCGGTGAGGCGTGCCATCTCGGCCTCATCCGTGTCGATGCCCAAAAGGCGCAGCGATGTCGCGCAGGCCGCGGGGACACAGGAGTAGTCCTGGCTCTGAAGCACTTCCCCCAAAGATTCACCATTCTCGATCGCAAACGCTTCCGCAGGTGTCTTCTGCAGCATCCACCAGCCGCCCTGCACGAAGTACCCCGCCCCCATGAGCATCGCGACGGCGACGATCGCCCGCTGACGCGCCAGGTGGCCCAATGACCACGCGACGCCGACCACGAAGATAAACAGGGGCGCACCACCAATGCCCTCGATCCGCGCCAGCATCGAGAGGGGCAGCACCTGCACCGCGACCGAAGGGTTTCGGATCAACCAACACCAGAGGAAGAGCAGCCCCATGACCGCCGCGATGTACACCCCCCGACGCATCGGGTCCGCCACGCGTCCGACCCGGACCCCCGCCCACCACATCAATGGCAGCATCACCGCCGTCCCTACAAACCAACCCAGTGAAGCGGACATGGCATGACCTCCAAGACCAGCGGCAACACAGCCACCCCGACAGCACAAAGGCGTCTGCCGGTTAGCCAAGGAGTCGGCGGGTTATGGGTCGGACTTCGGGCCTGCCAACACAAACCCGCCCGAAACTATCGGCGGGGTCAGGCGTGTAACGGATAGGACGAAGACAGATACGGATGTGCCGGTTATACGCAACAACCGGCTGGCAAAGAGGCGACGCTTAGGGGAGTAGCCCCTCCGGGACCGGCACCGCCTTGCCGTTGGCATCGACGCAGACCAGGGTGGTCTCTGCCGTCGCGAGCAACACACCGCCACGACGGATCTCATAGCGGTGTTCGACCTTGACCCCCGCGCAGGGCAGGCACAGCACATCGACGATGATCTCGTCGTCGTACTTCGCGGGTTTGCGATAACGGATGCTCATGCGAGCGACGACAAAGAAAACGCCGGCCGACTCACAGTCGCGGTAACACGCCCCCTGCTCGCGCATCAACTCCGTCCGCGCAATCTCCATCCACACCGGATAGGACGCATGATGCGCGACCTGCATCGGGTCGCATTCGCAGTAACGTACGCGGATCGTGACGGTGGTCTGGGTCGGCCGGGGGTCTGTGTCTGGCATGCCCGACAAGGTAACGCAATACACTGAACATATGGGCGAGGGATTGCCCCGGGCGTCTATACTGGCTCAAAACCAGCTTCTGTGTCAGAATACAAAAGAGAGTCCTAGCCACAACAAGACCCATGGGCATAGACGACCCAACCCAACCCGACCCCACACGCGGCGAAAACCACGCCCATGACGCTGTCGAGGGAACCCATCACGCCGAGGGTGACGAGCAAGGGGGCGGCACCCCCACCCTGTTCGGCGTGGTCTACGACCAACTCCGTGGCCTGGCACAAAATCGAATGCGTCACGAGCGGGTAGGCCAGACCCTCCAGCCGACCGCCCTGGTCCACGAGGTGTACCTCCGGCTGATGAAAGACCCCGACATCGCTTGGGCCAACCCCCGCCACTTCTTCGCCGCGGCCGCCGAATCCATGCGTCGGATCCTGATCGAAAAGGCACGCGAAAAGGGGGCACTCAAGCGCGGCGGCGATCGCGGGCGTGTCTCGATGGATGACCTGGACCTCGCTGCGGATGTGCCCTCCGACATGGTCTTTGCCTTGGACGATGCCCTGAACGAACTCAAAAAGCAGGACCCACGCATGGCCGAGGTTGTGATGCTCCGCTACTTTGCCGGGCTCTCGGTCGAAGAAACGGCCGCGACCATGGAGATCTCGCCACGAACGGTAAAAAGAGAATGGTCGGTGGCCCGTGGCTGGCTCATTCAACGCATAGGGGAGTAGAGCCCGCGCCCAAGCCCCAAACTCGCCATGGATCGGCCGCCCATGCCCCCTACCGACCCAAACGCCACGCCCCCCGCCCCTCCCAACGACCCGACATGGGTCCTGCTGAAGGACGCCGTCGCAGACGCGCTGGAACTCGCCCCCGACCGCTGGCCCGATGCGCTGACCAAGGCGCTGCAAGGCGATGCCGACCTCATCAAGCAGGCCACCGCCATGCTCCGCGCAGCCTCGGGCTCGACCGCGCAGCTCCACCCGAAACTCGACGCCTACGTCGGCAATGACGGGCCCGACCCCTATGCACTCCTCAACAAAGACATCGGCGGCTACACCGTCGAACGGCTCATCGCCGAGGGCGGCATGGGCGCGGTCTACGCCGCGCAACAAGCGCACCCCAAACGCACCGTTGCCCTGAAAGTCCTGCGCCCGGGGAGCGTCGCCGATTCCACCCGCATGCGCTTTGGCCGAGAGGTCACGGCCCTGGGCCGGCTCAAGCACCCCAACATCGCACAGATCTACGACGCCGGGGTCTATCGCCCTGCAGAGGGCTCTAAACTCCCCTACCTCGCGATGGAGTATGTCGATGGCAGCTCACTCACTGACTACGCCCGCAACCACACCGGCCGACTTGACGAGCAACTCACGCTCATGATCAAGGTGGCCGATGCCGTCCACGCCGCCCACCAGCAGGCCATCATCCACCGCGACCTCAAGCCGGCGAACATCCTCGTCGACCGTGACGGTGAGCCCAAGGTCCTTGATTTCGGGATCGCGCGCCTGGCCGACGAAAACTCAATCGACTTCACCAGCCACACCGCAACCGGCGCGATCCTCGGCACGCTTGCGTACATGAGCCCCGAGCAGGTCACCGGCAACGCCTCCGCCGCCGACGCTCGCGCCGATGTCTACGCGATGGGGGTCATGCTCTACGAAATCGTCATGGGCAAGCCACCCGTCGACGTCAAAAACCAGCCCCTGCCCGTCGCGCTCCAGCGTATCAGCGAGGACCGAACGATCAGCCTCGGCCCTAACTACGACAGTGACCTCCAAACCATCATCGCCACCGCGATGGAGCACGACCCGGCCCGCCGCTACGGCTCGGCGTCCGAGCTGGCTGCCGACCTGCGGCGCTATCTCGCCAACGACCCTATCGCCGCCCGCCCGCCAACGACGCGTTACCTGCTGACCAAGTTCGCCCAGCGTCACCGCGGGCCACTCTTCGCCGCCGTCGCCTTCGTCCTGCTCCTCATCGGGGCAACCGCCTTCGCGAGTGTCGGCTTCCTGCGCGCCGAATCCCAGCGTAAAGACGCCGTCGCGGCCCGTGACGACGCCGAAGCGCAGCGGACTATCGCCGAAGGCGCAACCGCTGAAGCACTCTTACAACGCAACATCGCACGCGAACGTGAACGTGAGGCACAGGCCGCCCGTGCGCTAGCCGCGACCGAACGAGACAAAGCTATTGAAGAACAAGAACGTGCCGAAAGCGCAACCGCTGAAGCTCTGGCACAAAGCAACATCGCACGCGAACGCGAACGCGAGGCACAGGCCGCCCGCGCCCTGGCCGCGACCGAACGCGACAAAGCTATTGAAGCACAAGAGCGTGCCGAAGCCATCAACCAGTTCCTGAATCAGATGCTCGGCGCCGCCGACCCCGAGGAACTTGGCCGCGGGGTCACCCTCCTGGAGACTATCGATGTTTACCTCGGGCAAGTCGAAACGACCTTTGCCGGCCAACCCCGGACCCGCGCGGAAATCTATACCACACTCGGCTGGGTCTACTTCTCCGTCGGCGACTACGGCAAGGCAAAGCCCATCCTCCAAAACGCTATCGCGCTGTACGAACAAACCCTTGGGCGTAATGCTTACGACACACTCATCGCGGTAAACCACCTCTCCAGCGTTTACGACGAGAGCGGAGACTACGACGCACTCGCCGAGCTTCTGGACGACCGGCTACCCGCCGCGATCGCGTCCCTGGGCCGAGGCAACGACGCCGTCCTGCACCTGCAGATGATGAAAGCCGCACTACTCGACCACCGCGGCCAATACCCCGAGGCCGACGCACAATTCAAAGACACGATCGAAACCGCGCAGGAGTCCCTGGGCCCCACACATCCGCTGACACTCACATACATGAACAACTACAGCGGCTTCCTGATCGAGCAAGACCAGTACGGCCGCGCCGAAGCCCTGCTCAGGACCGTCGTCAAGCACCGCCAAGCCGACCCGGACGCATCCATCCAAGACCGCGCGGTCGCGCTTTCAAACCTTGCAAGCGTGATCGAGACCCTTGGCCGATATGACGAGGCCGAAGCCATCTACAACGAAACGATCCCGCAGGTGACCCAGGCCCTTGGCGAAGAACACACAACAACGATGTCCCTGATGATGGCCCACGCCACCACGCTGATGTCGCTGGGGCGTGCCGACGAAGCGTGCGCACTCTCGCAGCGCGTCGTCGAGCTGCGTCGAGAACACTTCGGCCCGGACCACATCGACACGATGCTGGCGATGAACAACTACGCCGTGCAGCTTGGATACGCCGGACGGCACGAGGAAGGCGTCGCCGTCGCGCAAACCGCATACGAAGGCGCGCTTGCACAACTCGGCTCGGCACACCCCCTGGTCTGGCAGGCCGAGCAGAACTACGCCGTCGCGCTAAGCAATGTCGATCGGAGCGACGAAGCGCTGCCCCTGCTCAAGCTCGGCCTCGAGCGCCTCGAGGCGACGCTCGGAGACACCCACCCCAAAACAATCATCCAAGCCAACAACTACGCGATGACCCTGTTCGAGCTTGGCCGCAACGCGGAAGCCCTGCTCATCGGTGAAGCGTGCATCAGGTCCGCCGCCCAAACCCTGCCCGACCCCGTGATCGCGCAGCTCCACCGCAACGCCGGGCGGTATGCAATGGCAGATGAGCAGTTTGAGCTCGCGGAGCAGCACTTACTCACCAGCTACGAAATGCTTCTCGACGAGCCCGGCGGCGTCAACCGTAGACGGACCGCCATGTTCACCGCCGACCTCTACGCCGCCTGGGGCAAGCCCGAGCGTGAAGCCGAGTTTCGCGCGATCAGCGAAGGCGACGAGTAATTACGCCTGCTGTGTAACGCACTGGCAATACCCCCAGGGCGATACCGAACAGGCATTTACGCTTGGCAATCGTGTGATAACTCTGTGGGACCTGAATCGCGCGGGGCGAACAGCCGACGAGGATCAAAACCGCTGTCTGGTTGTCAATCCGGACAAAACAGAGCGACCGCCCCATGACAGGCCCAATGCGAAATCTGTGGATCAGTGCCCTGCTGCTGGTTGGGCTGACGGTGGTCGGCGCGCTGGGGCTGATGGTGCTCGGCGGGCGGAGCGTCTTCGAGGCGTTCTACCTGACGGTGGTGATCCTGACGACCGTCGGGATGGAAGGCCCCAACAGCGATGCCGAGCGGGCATGGGGCCTGTTCCTGATGATCGCCGGCGTAGGCACGGTGATTTACGCGACAGGCCAGGTCGTTTCGTTTCTTATCGAAGGCCAGCTCCGGGACATGATTGGGAGACGCAAGGTGAACGAGCATATCCGCAAGCTGGAATCACACTACATCGTTGTCGGGTTCGGCCGGATGGGGCAGGCGCTATGCGCAACCCTTTCGTACCACGACCGGTCGTTTGTACTGATTGAAAACTGCCCCGAGCGTCTTGCGATCGCTGAAGAGCGTGGCTACCTCGTGGTGTCGGGCGATGCGACCGAGGACATGACGCTGCTTCACGCCGGGATCGATCGGGCCTCGGGGCTTGCCGCCTGCCTGCCGCGTGACGCGGACAATGTGTTTGTGGCGTTGTCGGCCCGAGGGCTTGGCCCCAACCTGCACATCAGCGCCCGATGCGAAGATGCGGCGACAGACCCAAAGCTCCGTCGTGCAGGCGCGGACCGTGTCATCTGCCCGGCAGTCATCGGGGCCCAGCGTGCGTCCGACCACCTGCTCAACCCACAAGTCGAAGAAATGGTGGAACTCGATGGTGCCTGGCCCGACCTCGAGATCGCGATGGTCCGCCTGAGCCAATTCCCCGAGGCAAAGTGCCGGGTCATCGGCGACCTTCACACACTATTGGGCGAACGCACCAGTGTCATCGCGCTCATCCGGGCCGACGGCTCGAGGATTCTCCGCCCCAGCGAGACAACCCCTGTCCACCGCGATGACCAGGTCGTGATCTGCGGCAACTCGGGCAGCACCAGCCAGGTCGTCGACCAGCTTACGCACCCCAAGGCGGCCTGACCCACGACTCCGGAAAAACAACGCCCATGTTCCTGGCTACGCCGCCCCGTGTCGGCGATAATGCAGGCATGATGCCTTCCCTAGCGACATTCGGCATGACACTCGCACAGTCGGCGCAAAACGCGCCCCCCGATCGCACCCTGCTGATCTGGGCGGTGGTCGCCTTCGGGCTCGCGATCTTGCTTGTGATTGTCGAAGCCTTCATGCCATCCGGCGGCATCATCGGGGCGATGGCCGGGGTCTGCGCCGTGATCGGTATCGTGCTGTTCTTCCGCGTCGATACGCTTTGGGGGATGCTCTCGATCGCGATCACACTGATCGCGCTCCCCTTCCTGATTGCAGGCCTGATCTGGGTCTGGCCCAACACGCTGTTTGGCCGATGGGTGACGCTCAGCGACGACCCCGAAACAGAACAGTCGACCCCTGAAGCGGACGATCGCGAGGCCGAGACAATCACCGTCGGCACAGAAGGCACCGCACTCACGGACTTGCGTCCGGTCGGCGCGTGCCGACTCGATGGTCGGCGCACCGACTGCATCGCCTTAGCTGGGGTCATCCCGTCGGGTACATCGGTACGCGTCGTATCGGTCGAAGGCACAACGATCAAGGTCAAGCCAGCCCCCGACGCATAACGGCTTGGCCCTAAGGGTCGGCTTCGGGGTCTGATCGGACTGTACCTTTTGCGCGGCCTGCTCCGGCTCAGGCGGCGTCTATTCCCATTTTCAGGGACAGGTGGTGCTCCGTTTTCGGGTTTGGCAGGCTCCGAAACCGATAATGAATTCACCGGGGCCGCGTCTTTCCACTGGAAAGGGTATCGCCCGATGGTCCGACCGATCAAGATTGCGTCGATTCGCCCGCTGGTCCGCTACGTTGACCATGAGCAGGCCGTCGTCGATACACACATCACCACACTGCCCGCCCTCCCGGGTGACACAACGCACCGCACCGCCGACCACCCGGTGGTGTATGTCATGGCCGAGCTTGAGGGCGCTGACGGCTTTCACGACGAGGGATGTGGGCGACTTGCGCTCAAGCATGAAGGCGACCACTACGAAGGCGGCTTCCGCTTCGGCATCGAACAACCCCGACGCTGGTGGCCCTCGGGTATGGGCGAGCAGCCGCTCTACACGCTGTCTATCAGCTTGATCGTCGGTGATGAAGTCGCCGACCGCCAGGATGTGCAAATCGGGCTGGCGTCTGTCCGCCGTGACCGTGTGCTGGGCAGCGACCTGCCGCCGTCGCTGCTGGTCAACGGGCAGATCTGCGAGGTGGTCGAGGTCCTGGTCGTGGATCAGATCGACGAGAACCAACTGCTCCCCGCCAACGGCGAATCGCTGCTCCTCGTGCGTGACCACTTCGGCGAAGAACGGCTGTACCAGGCCGCGGATATGGCGGGGGTCCTCGCGGTCCAGGCCGTCCCCATCGACCCCCTGGCCGACCCGATGGCTCAGGTGTATCGGCAGGTCGACCGCCTCGCGGGCCACCCGAGCCTGGCGGGTTACTACGTCGGCCACCTCGGCGAACTCAGCGAACCGGTCGCCGAGAAGCTCCGCGTGCTGGACCCGACCCGCGCGGTGTTCACGCGTTTCCCGCTCGACGGCGCAGCATAATCCATGCCGCGTCCATCCCAGCGCCTGCGAGCTTTGCCTCAGGGCGATCCATCCGCTTCACTCGATACCCGATCGTGCTATCCTTGCCGTCTTGTAACCCCGCCGGCAGCGTGCCGTCCTTGGGGTAAGACACGAATCGGCTAATCGTTGGAGCAGATCATGCGCATGCCACGCTGGACCATGGGACTGGGACTCTTCGCACTGACCACTGTGGGTACCGGGTGTGCCTGGCAGACAAGCAACAGTTGCTGCGGTAGCTGTGGCAACTGCGCGGAAACCGGCTGCTGCGGCAGCGAAGATTGCTGCGGCGACTGCGAGGGCGAATGGACCGTCCTCTTCGACGGCACCAACACCGACCACTGGCGCGGCTTCCGCCGGGATGGATTCCCCGACCAGGGCTGGGAAATCACCGAGGATGGCGCGCTCCACAAGATCGCCGGCGCGGGCGGCGGCGACATCATCACGGTGGAGACCTATGACAGCTTCGAGTTTGCCTGGGAGTGGAAGGTCGCCCAGGGCGCGAACTCGGGCGTGATGTACCACGTCGCCGAGGCCGACGACCTGCCCGCGACGTACTTCACGGGTCCCGAGTACCAGATCCTCGAAGACGCCAACCACGGCGACGGGCAGAACGAACTGACCAGCTCGGCCGCGCTGTACGCGCTGATCGCCTGCAACGACAAGAAAAAACTCGCGCCCGTCGGCGAATGGAACACCTCCCGCATCCTGGTCGAGGGCAACCACGTCGAGCACTGGCTCAACGGCGAAAAGGTCGTCGAGTACGAGCTGGAGAGCGAAGAACTGCTGGCGCTGATCGCCAACAGCAAGTTCAAGGACTGGCCCCGGTTCGCACGCGAAGGCCAAGGCCATATCGCCCTCCAGGACCACGGCGACGACGTCTGGTTCCGCAACATCCGCATCCGCGAAATCGCGGAGTAGGTTGAACCCCACGCCATCCCGACGCACTTCATCTGTAACCCGAGGTGTGAAACATGAAGACCTACGGCATCCTCCCGACCGCCTTGCTCGCGGCCTACCTCGCGTCACTGGCCCCCGTCGCGGCCGTGCCGAGCGATCCCGCCGAGTCGATCGAGAGTCTGGCGCAGGACCTGCCAGGCGAAGTCGCGGACGACCCGGCGGAAGACACCGCACGGGCCGAGGCCCTGCTTGACCGCATCGAGCAGGCCGCCGCCGAGATGCGGACCCTGCGCTGCCGGGTCCGCTACACCCGTGTGCAGGGGCTGCTCGGCGACGAACAACGACGCTTCGGCGACCTGTTCTACGCGGCCGCAACCGACGACACCCCGACACGTTTCGCCGTGCATCTGGATGGGCTCGTGCTCGACGACCGGATGCGGCCGATCGACCAGTGGTTCATCTACGACAGCCGGTACCTGCTCGAACGCAACCACGACGACCAGACCGCAACCCGGCGGGAGATGCGCCCCGCCGATGCGGAGCCGGAAGACACCTTAGCGCTCGACAGCGGCACGATCCCGATCCCGCTTCGACTCAAGAAGGATGACGTACTTGCACAGTACGACGCCGTACAACGTGACGACGAGACCGTTGGTGACTGGACGCTGCACCACCTCGAGCTCACCCCCAAACAAGACGCGGCACAAGACGAAGACGACCCCGCGGTGCTGCACCTGTGGTTCGACAGCGAGACGCTGCTCCTGACCAAAGTCGTGACGGTCGAGGGCAACGACCAGATCGAGTTGCTCTTTGCCCCCAGCGAGATGCAGCCCAACGCCGAGATCGCGCCGGGCACGTTCGACACCGACCTCCCCGACGAGGCGGATGGGTGGGACGTGCAGGACGTGCCGCTTGGGTAAAGTCGGGGGTGCCACACAACTGCCCGAAGGGCTGCTGTGTGCGGCTAAAACAAAGCGGTTGCCGCCCCCTGCACACAGCACGCCTTCGGCGAGTTGTGTGGCACCCGGATGTTTAACTACGCCGCCGGCAGCGCAGCCACCAACCGATCCACCTGCTCAATACTGTTGTAGAAATGCGGGCTCGCGCGCAGCCGACCGCCGCGCATCGCGAGGATGATGCGTTCGGATTGAAGCGTCTTCGCAACCGACTCCGGGTCGATCCTTGCCGGGGGAACAAACGACACGATCCCGCTGCGTTCGCCGGGACCATCCGGCGTCACAACACGGTAGCCCATGCCGGCCAGGCCCTGTCGCAGGTGCTGGTTGAGCGCATCGACGCGCTGCCAGACCGTACCGATACCGACCTCATTGAGTAGCGACAAGCTCGCCCCCATCGCCCTGATCCCCGCGATGTTCCAGGTGCCTGGCTCAAACCGACGCGCGTCCGGCTGGTAACGCTCGTCATAGCTCCCGTAGTCCAGCGCGTTGACCCGCCCCATCCAGCCCGCGATCGGCGGCGTCACCCTCGGCACGAGGTCCTCGTGGCAGTACAAAAACCCAGCGCCCTCCGGGCCAAGCATCCACTTGTGCCCGTCCGCAGAGAGGAAGTCGATCCCCATCGCCTGCACATCCACGGGCAGCACACCGACGCTCTGGATCGCATCGACACACAGCACCCCCCCCACCGCATGCACCGCCTCTGCGATCGGCTTGAGGTCGATTCGGAAGCCGCTGGCGTACTGCACATGCGACAGCGCAACGACACGCGTGCGCTCGTCGATCAGTGCGACCACATCCTGGACGGCGATGCGCTGGTCCTTACGCTGCTTCGCCTCGACGACCTCGACGCCATAGCGCTTCAGATCGGTCCACGGGTAGCGGTTGGCCGGGTACTCGACATCGGTGATGACGACGCGGTCGCCCTGCTGCCAGTCCAAGCCCCCCGCGAGCATAGCCAGACCCGTCGTTGTGTTCGGGATAAACGCGATCTCGTGCGGGCCGCGGGCGTGGATCAACTCGGCAGCGACCTGCTTGACCCGCAGCACGTCGCCGTACCAACCAGGCGTGAGGTAGGAGCGCTTTGTACAGGCATCCGCCGCGTCGCGCATCGCTTTCGCCGCCCGGCCTGAAATCGGCGCGACCGCCGCGTGGTTGAAAAAATCCACCTCGCCCAGCACGGGGAACTCGGCTTCGAGGTCAAGCGTTAAGGGTGGAGTAAGCTGCATCGTCGCGACGATCCTAGACTATGGTGACATGATGATGCAATCCCAACGCCCCCCCAAGCAATGTGAGTACGCCACCCCACAGGATAGCCTGCGGCCTGCGGACGCCGGTCGTCCGCCCTGTCTCATCAGACCGGCGTCCGTAGGCCGCCGGCTATTCACCACGTTCGGCTCGCTGTCCGGACTGGTCAGCCTGATTCTTGCGATGCTCATCGCATCGAGTGCTGATGCCCAACCCGGCGCGGACCAACCCGGCGAACGCCTCAACCCGATCGTCGAGCGCATGCTCGACGATGAACTGCTGACCGAGGCGCAACGCCGTGAAGCGATGATCTTTCATGGGCAGTGGGATCAGTTAGAAAACCTGAGCGCGGCCGAGCGTCTGTCGATCGCCGTAGCCCGGTTCGACGACACGCTGCTGCACGAGACCGACGAAGTCATGGACCTGTTGTTGCCCATCGCCGCCGAGGCGGAAGGCCAACATGCAGAAGCAGTGCTGGATGAGCCGCTGTACTTGATAGCGCGGCTCTATCTCCAAACAGGCCAGCCCAGCAACGTCCTGGATGGCCCCGATGACCTCGACCACCCAGTCGCCGGAGTCCGATGGGATCTGCTTCGGGCTAAAACGTTCGAAGAACTCGGCAGGTACGACTCGGCACTGAACGTTCTGCTACCCATCCGCGAACAGGTCGAAGCCGACCGCGCCTCCCTCACCTCCGCCGCCGACCTCACCGCGGCAGCGGAGGCGATCCTCATGCTTGCGCGTCTGGAAGGGCGGCCGTCTGCGGACTTCCACCTCGCCAACGAACTGCTCAGCCAGGCGCACGAAGAGGCCGATCCCCTGTACTGGCCAGCCTACGTCGCCGAGGCGCGACTTCTCTTCGAGCACGGCAACCCGTCGCAGGCAATCGAGGCGGTCAGCGAAGCACTCGCGCTCAGCCCCAACGCCAGCGAGGCCTGGTACCTGCTGGGCACGATGATGACGCGGTACTTCAACTTCGACGCCGCGAACCGCGCGGCCGAGAAGCTCTACGCCATCAACCCGCACCACCCGCTGGGTGATGCGTTGTCGGCGCAGATCGCGCTGCGGCAGAAAGACGTCCCCACGGCACGTGCCGCTGTGGACAAGGGGCTGGAACGTTACCCCGAGATGCGTCTGATGCTCGCGCTGGACGCCGCGACACACGCGTTGAGCTACGACGAAAACGCAACGTCTTCTGCGCTAGAGAAGTTCGACGAGCTTGCGCCGGGCAACCCGCTGGCCTTGTTCCACGTCGGTCGAGCGTTGGCGGATGCCCGGCAGTACGCGTTGGCCGAGCCGTACCTGGCAAAGGCGATCGAGCGCCAGCCCGGCTGGTCACGGCCGCAGCTCGAGTTAGGCCAGCTCTACATGCAGTGGGGTGACCTCGAACGCGCCGCCGCACAGCTCCAGCAAGCCGCCGCGATCGACCCGTTCCACAAAGACATCACCAACACGCTCCGACTCGCGCAGGAGATGCTCGGCTACGCGACGATCGAGACCGATCGCTTCATCATCCGCTACCGCCCGGGGATCGACGAGGTCCTCGCGCGCGACATGGCCCGTCGGCTTGAGCCGATGGCGGAGGTGTTTGTCGAGCGCTTCGGTCACACTCCGATCGCGAAGACACAGGTCGACCTGATGCCCGACGACGAGCACTTCGCTGTGCGCGTCACCGGCATGCCCGACATCTGGACCATCGCGGCCTGTACCGGAGACGTCATCGCGATGACCCCGCCCCGCCCCGGACCCAAGCGCGCATTCGGCACATTCGATTGGCTCAACGTCATGCGCCACGAGTACACCCACACCGTCAACCTCGGCCAGACCCACAACCGCGTGCCCCACTGGTTCACCGAGGGCTGCGCCGTCAACATGGAGACGACCGGCCGACGCTGGAGCCAGTATCAGTTCCTCGCCCAGTGCTACAACAACGACAAACTCTTTGCATTTGACGAACTCAACTGGGGCTTCATCCGACCCACCGAGGACTTCCACCGCCCGCTTGCCTACGCACAGTCTGCGTGGATCATGCAGTACATCGAGCAGGAATACGGCTGGGACAAATCGCACGAACTGCTACTCCTTTTCGAACAAGGCGTAGGCGACCGCGACGCGATGGAGGCCGCCTTCGCCATGCCGGCTGAGGCGTTCATGTCCGCGTTCCTCGAATGGGCCGGGCAGCAGGTTGTTTCGTGGGGCATGGCCGACTACGGCAAGCAGACCGAATGGCCCGACGTCGCTCAGCTATTGTCCTGGTGGGAGATGCGTGAACAGGGTGATGCCGAGCTCGACAATGACATGCGTGAGCATCTCGCGCACCCCGAAGGGCTCAGACGGCTGGCGGAACACGCGCTGCAAGGGGACGACATCGAACACGCGATCGAAGCACTGAACGCCTACCGCGACGCCCGCCCCGCCGACCCGTGGAGCCACCGACAACTCACGCGCATCGCGATTGAACAAGGACGGTCGGCGGACGCTATCGAATCGATGACGTACCTGGACAAGATCGAGGGCGACGCGCCGGAGTACGCACTCGAACTCGCTCGGAGCCATCGCCGTGCAGGGCGTCTTGAACAGGCATTGCATTTCGCCGAACGAGCGGTGCTTCGAGAGCCTTACAACCCGACGTTCCGGGAGCTTGCCGCGACGATCGCGGTGCAGTCCGGGGATTTGGAATTGGGCGCGTTCCACATCGAGGCCTTGGCGTTGATTGAGCCAAGCCGATCGATCCACCCGCGTCGCCTCGCGGCCGTGTATCGACGCCTGGGCCGTGACGCCGATTCAGACGCGGCCGCCGCGCGGGCAGATGCACTTGAGGCGTTAGAATAGCCCGGCACTTTGACGACACCCGCACCCGAGATCCGCGCATGCACATCAGTGTGATCCTCCCCGCCGCCGGGCTGGGCCGACGTTTTTCGACCGGGGCTGCCTCGGCGTCCAGCAAGATCGAGTACGAGCTGGACGGCAAAGCCGTGTTCCTACACGCGGCCGAGCGATTCCTGGGCCGAGCGGACGTTGTGCAGGTCCTGCTCGCCGTCGATCCCGACAAGCTCGAAGATTTTCGCTTCCGTTGGGAAGACAAGCTCTCCTTCCTCGGCATCACGCTTGTCCCAGGCGGAAAGCAGGACCGCTGGGAAACCGTGCAGAACGCGCTGCCCCATGTCGCGCCCGAGGCAACACATATTGCCGTGCACGACGCGGCGCGCCCACTGACGTCGGCGGCGACGATCGACCGGGTGCTCGCCGCAGCAGAGCAGCACAACGCTGTCGTCCCCGGCCTGGCGATGAGCGACACGGTGAAACGCGCTGAAGCAGACGAGCCCCCCGCTACCGAGACAGACCCACTCGATGCCCTACTCGGCAGTAACAGCGCCGACCCGGCGGTCTCGAAAGTCATCGAAACGATCGCACGCAACGGGCTTTGGCGTGTGCAGACGCCACAGGTCTTTGAGCGCAAGCTGCTTGAGTCGTGTTATGCCCAGCTTGATCCTAGCAGTGCATCGGACATCACCGACGACGCGAGCGTTGTCGAGCGCATGGGCCATACCGTTGTTATCGTCGAAGGCGACCCGCTGAACCTGAAGCTGACACACCCAGCCGACGCGGAGCTGCTTGAAGCGATACTGAAACTGCGGAATGAATCGTCTGCGAAGTACGCGGCCGAGCGTGTACTGTTCGGGGATGACGAGGACTAGGCAAGTCCATCGCGAGACGGCAGGCACTACTTCGATTCAACCACACCGTCTTCGCCGACCTCTTCTTCGAGGCCTTCTTCGTCGAGCCAAGCGATCGCGTCGTCATCGCCCAATAGCCAGCCGTCGAGAAATGCCATCGTGGATTGTCGGATCAGGTCGTGGATCACTGGGTCGCGTTCGAGGTCCACGCCCGCACGTTCGCGCATCCGGTCCGTGACGCGGTTACGCCGCCCATCCCTCGGCGGCCCCCCGAGCACCATATGGTCACCCCCCTCGAAGGTCACCAAGTACTGAGCCGCCCCGCCGTCCTCTCGGCCAGGCGTATAGTCATATGGGACACGCCGCTGCGCTGCCGTCACGCTGCTGACCGGGCTCTCGTCGAGCGACCCTGTGAGGTGCAACACAGGGATGCACACCGGCGCAAACGCGCGTTCGTAGGTGCGTTCGTTCCGAGGGACCGGGCAGCTGAGCGGGATGGCAACATCGATCCGATCGTCGCGCGAACTGACATCGCCACGCAGCCCGCGAGTCTGCCCGGCGAGCGCCATGCATGTCCAAGCGCCGTACGAATGCCCCGTGATCGCGATGTGCTCAAGGTCAAGCCGACCGTGCAGCGGGGAGGCCTCGTCGTGCTGAGCGGATTCGAGTGTGTCCAAGACGAACGGCACGTCGGCCAGCCGATCGGCCGCGGCCTGCGCATCCAGCGTCGCGCGCCGCATCGCCCGCATCCGCTCACGGGCCGGCACATCGCGCCAGACCGCGTCATCGCTGCCGTGGTGTTGCATGTGCACACAGACATAGCCGTGCGAAGCCCAGTGCTCGCCCAGATAGCTCAAAGCATCACGCGTCCCACCCAGCCCGTGTGAAACAACCACGATCGGGCGTACACCCTCCGCATCAAGGGGGCGATACACACGCACCGGTACCGTGCGGTCGCGTTCAGTGTCGTACCAGTCCTCGGTATACGTATCGACAGGATGCGGCCCAGCCTCGGGCTTGTAGGGCTCGGCCTGCGCAGCCGCACCCGCAAACATGCACAACACAACGAACCACGCAGCCAAACACGGCATTGGATTCAAAGACATAAAACGCATCGAACCGGCTCCCATTGCACCACCCACGGATACCAGCCTGGCCAGACCGCGTTGCACACATTCTCAGGCGTTGTGTGGCCACGTAGCAACGATACACTTGCCGCGCCTAGTCGCGACGCGGCCGGACCGCCCAGTGCATCTTGTTCGCGAGCATGGACCAGTAGCTCAGCTCAGGGTTGTGAATCAATCGAAATGTCTTGCTGTGCTTGGTCACACGGACCTGCTGGCCCACTTCAAGCCGGCTTGAGACTTGGCCATCGAGGACCAGCGTCGTCCCCGGGTTCGCGCGGTGCAGCGCCATCCAGGTGTCACATGTCCCCGAAAACACAATCGGCCGAAACGCGAGCGACTGCGGGTTGAGCGGCGCAACGCACAAGCCGTCGATCCCAGGCGAAACGATCGGCCCGCCGGCGGACAGGTTGTAGGCTGTCGATCCCGAAGGCGTTGAAACAACGACCCCGTCGCCGAGAAACGTCGTCGCGCTCTGGCGGGACCAGGCGGGCTCGATGATTAGCTCGATCTCGACCATCCTAAACGGCTCACCCGCGTTGATCACCGCATCGTTGAGCGCGAGCCCATGGAACACCGGCTCAGGCATCTGCACCGGCTTGTCGCCCTCGCCGTTCGCCCCGCCCCAGAGAGGAGCGCCAGCGGGATAGACCGAAACCTGGAGCATGATCCGCTCAGAGACACGGCACCGCCCGCCAACAATTGCGTCCCAATGCTTCTTGACCGACTCGATCGTGAACTCCGCAAGAAAGCCGAGCTTGCCGAAGTTGATACCTAGCATAGGGATGCCACGATCAACAAGCGCGCGGGCCTGCGAGAGTACCGTGCCGTCACCACCAAGGATCAATGCGAGGTCGGCGTCGGGCAAGGCGCTCGCAGCCTGAGCGGTCATCTCACGCGTGCCGTGCTCTGCCACTATCTCCGCACGCTCTCCCAACCACGGGCGGAAAGACTCCAGCGCCGCCTGGACCGGCGGTTTGCCGTGATTGCATAACAACAGGATACGCGGGCGATCGGCCATACACACAGTGTAACGCTGAAGGAGAGTTCCGCTACATCACAAGCTTACGCGCATAGAACCCCTCGGCGTAGCGGCTGGTCGCATGGCACTCCAGCCCACGCAGGCGTAGCAACGCCCGGAACGTATCCTCGGTGTACCACGGCTTGTCGCTTTGGCTAGGGAAGGCTGCCATGAGGTGATCGATCTTGCGATGAACATCCTCATCGGAGAGTTGAACGAACAGATTGGGATTCCCCAAATCGCCTTCATACTTCGGTATCTCGTACTCAAGCACCGCATGATCACGAAACGCGCACCATGTCAACTCGGCCAAAACGCGGTGATCCTGATGCGCATCGTCCCGTCGATGGGTGAGGATCAGGTCCGGCGAAAACTGATCAGCCATCGAATGGAATACACCCTTGATCTTCTCGGCATCGTAAGGAAAAAAGCTGTCGCGGAAACGGTGCTGTGTAAACGAGGCCCCATCTGCATCTTGCACAAAACGCTCAAAACTGTTGCGGGCTTCAACCGCACGAGTGTCGTCAGCGCTAAATACTACCCAGTGCACGCGCAAGCCGGGATACTCACGCATCAGCTTGAGCAGTGTCCCGCCACACCCAATCTCGATGTCGTCAGCATGAGCGCCAAGACAAAGCACCTCACGCAACTCGGGGAACGTGGCCGCGATCAAGGCATGCCTCCGGCATCATCGGCATGGCTGCCAAGCTTCCAAAGTTCCCAAGGCGCATCGCCCCGCTCAACAAGATCATCAAGCACCTGCTTCTCCTTGTAGGTATCCATACAGCCCCAGAAACCATTGTGCCGTATGGTGTAGAGCTTGCCCTCGCGGGTAAGCCGATCGAACGGCTCCATCACCAGTTCTTCGCCGGGCTTGATGTAATCGAAGATGCTTTGCTCGAAGACGAAGAAACCGCCATTGATCCAGACATCCGATTGGCTGATGGTCTTAATACGCTCAACTCGGCCGTCTTCTTCAAGATCCACCATGTGGAAGCTCTGCTGTGGCCGGACACTGACGAAGCTCGCGACCGCGCCACGCTGACGATGAAATTCGATCATGCCCGGCAGGTGGAGATCACTGACACCATCGGTGTAATTGGCTAGGAACGTCTCTTCGCCGGCCAGGTGATGGCGTACCGCACAGAGCCGCTCACCAAGGTTTGACTTAATCCCGGTATCCACAAAGGTGATGGTCCAGTCATCGATATCACTACTGAGTAGCTCAACACCCTTGCCGTTGCCATGCAAGACAAAGTCGTTGGAAACACTCTCCTCATAGTTCAGGAAGTAGTCCTTGATCGCCCCGGCCTGCCAGCCAAGGCAGAGGATGAAGTCACGGTGTCCGAAGTGCGCGTAGTACTTCATGACGTGCCAAATGATGGGCCGCGCCCCCACGGGGACCATCGGCTTGGGGGTGGCCTCGCCGGCCGCCCGCATCCGCATCCCCATCCCGCCACAAAAAAGTACTACCTTCATGTTCAAGACCTATCAAAGTGCACAGCCCGGCATCGGGAAGGCCAACCCTCAACCGTACCACATCAAATCGTCGCCGCCGGGGAAAAATGCTTGTTTTGCTCTGTATAGAGCTTGTGGCACAACCGGCCTTCCGGCGTATCCACATCGGCGATCGCGATCGCCTCATCCCGCGCGACGTCACGCCGCAGAACACACCCCGCCGACAAACCCATCGGCAGGAGGCCTTCTTGACCGCTCGACGGCGCGTTCTCGATCACACCAAACGTGTCGAAGCCGCCGATGCCGTCGAGGGTCTGGCCCCGCCTGAGATCACGCTTAGCGACCGTGATCACCTCGCACATCGGGCGGCCGGCAGGTGCCACCGCGGCATCGCCAAACAGCGCCGCCCGGCCGATGGTCGCGGCCACTTCCAAGTGTGGCAAGTGGAACGGTCTATAGAAAACATAAAGCGGCCCATCCCCCATTTTCAGGTAACGCATGTACTCCCGCTTCACAGGCCGGTCGTTGTAGGCGACAACAAATGCGCCATTGCCGGGCTTCGCACCCACCACATAGTCCACGATGCCGCGCTCCAGCAGCACATCGGCCTGGTCCGCAAGCAACGCAGGCAAGTCCATCACATGACTGCATGAGTGCCCATACATCCCCCGCTTGGCCACACCAAAACCTGCGGCGTTCGCGAGCACACACGTCTCCATCGACAGCTTCGTGCCGTCGGCGAAGGAGGTGATCATCTTCGCTCCCTGGTTCACGCTGTCTGCAAATGCCTGCTGCGTATCGGGAGTGCGATAGCGATCGATCATCCCCTTAATGTTGCCCGCCGCGACGGGTTGATACCCGACCATCTCGACAAAACGCATCAAGTTCATCGCAACCGCAGGCTCGTCGCCATCCACGTTTGTGACCACGACCCCGGCCTTATCCGCACGGTGTTTCAAAATCGGACCGACCGTCGCATCAAGCTCTGCGTTAACAAGGACCAGGTGCTTACCATGACCGATCGCGGCCACCGCAAACCGAGCCCCGAACTCTGGCTGTCCAGTGCAGTCTACGAGCACATCGATATTGCCCGCCTCGCATAGTTGTATCGGGTCATCTGCGATCGCGAGATGGCCACGCCTGATGGCTTCCTCAAGTGCCTTCGTGCTGCTTGTTTCTGTTGCCGAAGGGGCCTGTGCTTCGTCCAGCAGGTCATGCAGCCGCTGCCTGCTCCGGTTTGATACCGCCACAAGCCTGATGCCTTTGATCGGCGTAAGCAACTGGTGCAGCACCCCACGCGCCATCCATCCGGCCCCCAACACGCCGACGCAGATCGGGCGGCCTTCCTGCTCGCGTTGTTGGAGTGCATTATCGAGGATGATCATTGCAGCGTCTTTCAGCGGCAAGGAGAAATGCCGGCCGCACGTGTTCCGGCTGTGGCACGGTATCAAACTCGTTGCAGGTCACACGGCGACACACCGCTGTAAACTCTCAGCCCGAATGCAACACTGGCCGTGCGATCAGTTCCCAAGACACCGCGCACTCGCCCCTCATGCGATTAGTCGGGCGGAAGGATATCGCTAACCTCGAGTGGGGAGGCAGGCTCGTCCCTGCGCACCTGTTTCTCGGTATCACCGGGGAACTCGCTGGTGCCCCTAAGCTCCCAGTCGTCGCTGGCGAAGCCGGAGTTCTTATCGGCAAACACCGCTGCCGCGAGGATGCCCGAGCCCAGCGGGACACTCCCCATCGCTTCGTCGATGTCGTGGCCGATGTCGTCCGCGAGTTCGTCTTCGTCGGACACATCATCGCCCCGCTTTGAGGCACGCGGCGCTGCATGCTCGGCCGACGCCGCCGCTTTTTCAAAGCTGTCCGGGGCACCCGGCTTGGCATGGTTGAACACCGTCCCGATGACCTTCGCACTGACGACCTTGAGATAGGAGACCGTACGATCCAAGGCCTTGCCGGACTCGCCCTGCGGGACGACGACAATCACGCCGTCGACCTGGCTGGTGACGAGGAGCGCCTCAACACTCCCCGGCACTGGGCCGGTGTCGAACAGCACTAGATCGAATTGATCGCGTGCCTGATCGAGCAGGTTTCGGATAAAGGCATCGGACATCTGCCCGATGTGGTGTGTCTCGGCCTCGGAGGCGGGCAACAACCAGAGGCCGTCCACGGTCGCTTTGACCGCACACTGATCGAGTGGCCGACCCTCCAGCATCCCGACAATCCCAACCTTCGGCTGCGCCTGGGAAGCGACAGGGGTGCGCTGTGTATCGTCTTTGATGTAGCCCTGACCGACAGCGATATCGTCCAGTGACTGGTTCTGTGGCGAGCCGATCTGGCGGTCGATCGGGCCGAACGGGTCGATGTGTCCCGGGTTGGCCGGCCGGCCGGTCTGGCCCCGAACGATCCGGCCAGCCAGGTCGCAGTCGACGACGAGAGTGCGTGTGCCGGCCACGGCCAACGACGACGCGACCCCGATCGCGACGCTGGTCTTGCCCGCGCCGCGGCGCGGGCTGGTGAACGCGTAAGACTGCGTACCTTGCGCGTGCGCCTGGACTTGCAGCACGGCACGGATCTGGTGGATCGAAGAGGCCGTGGACGTGAAGTTGGGAGTCGTCAAGCGGTCGCCGGTCGAGAGTTCGGGCACCGCACCTAAGAGCGGGATGTCGCGGACTGTCTCGACCTGCTCAAGGTCGTCCTGGCTGCGCATCAAGGCTGTGGGCGACACCGAAGCAACTTCCCATGGGCCGTCTGCGCCATGCTGGTGCGGGTCTGAAGGCGCGACAGCGGTTGGGCTCCGCATCTCTGAGCGGACGGCAAAGAAGCCACCCAAGATCAAGCCGAGGAACCCCGCGACCCCCAATGACTTTATTGCGATCGGCGACGACTTCCGCGTCGCGACGCGTGGCGGATCGATCACACGCACGGACGATGTCCGCGCCAACTCGGCCTGAGCCTGTAGCTCCGTGAACCGTTCCTCCAGGTCGCCGAGGTGCGTATCGGCCTGGAGGTAGGCCGACTCCAATTGCGAGATAGCCTGCTGGCGGACACGCTGCTCAGCCATGTAGTAACGCTCTGCCAGGGCGTCGTATTGCTGCTGCACGGGGACACGAAGGCGGTGTTCCGCACCCCATGACTCGGGCATCGACTGCAGCTGCTGGGCAAGTCGGCTGAGCTGCGCGTTCATCGCCATCAGATTCACAACGCCGATCGTCTGCGTATCCGCACCCGCTTCCTTGAGCAGTTGCTGGAGTTGGCTGATGTCCTGGACAGAGGCGATCGCCCGGTCCCGCCGTGCGCGGGCAAGGTCGGCATTGATCCGTGCTTCGCCGACCTGCTGCGACAGGTACAGAAGCTGCGATGCGATCACCTGCTCATCCATCACCGACGTCGTCGGGTGGTCGCCTTCGCTGGGTCCCATCCCACGGACGGGCAGCCCCTGGTGCGCGAAGTAGGCGTGGACGATCGCGGTGACCAATGCGGCCGCCTCGATCGGGTCCTCGCCGATGAATCGGATCGAAACGGTCTCGGTTTCGTCTGACGCCGAGACTTTCAACTCTTTGCGCAGAAAATGTAGCGGGTGCGCTACACCATGCAGCAGCGTGCTCTCAGCAACGGCAGGGTCCTGGAGCGCCTGCTCCAAGACGGGGGTTGATAATAGAATGGAAGCGTGAGTCGAAGGCACACCTGTAGAGAGCCCCGCCGAAGCAAGCGGTGATGCTGGCGAATCTGTATTGGCGCCAAGCACAACGATCTGTGCCGAACTCTCAAACTTTGGCGGCGTGCAGTACTGATACAAGGCCCCCAAACCCAGCCCGAGCACCACCCAAAAAACGACTGTCCACTTACGATGCAGAAGAATCTCGATCAGGCTGCGCGGCGGCGCAACCGGGGGCGGTGAACCCACCTGCCCCTGAGCCATCGACGCCCCCGCCTCGAACTCGCGATAGGGAATCACTGCATGACGCGAAACGCGTGTGTCTGGGTTCACGGTCTTACCTATCCCCACTGCCCGGGCCAAAGAAGCATGCCGCAATGGATGGAGGCCTTCGGCATAGAAATGCAGTCCCTCCCGCGACTTGCGGCAACGCCGCATTGAAGCGTACAGGATATCCGATAAAACGCTCACAGCCAAGCCAAAAGCGTGCTCTCGAGATGATTAGGCGCCAGGGGCTGGAGGCTAGGCAACTACGAGGCATAGGGCGGATGCCGGTCGCAGCGGGGCGATCACCTACGATAATGGCCATGGATATTTGGCGAATCTCTCGGCAGCACCCATGGAGGCTTGGGGCGTTCGGGGTTTTAGCGTGCTTGTCGATGCTGTCATGCGGCTCAGACACCTCTTCGCCAAGCACAAACGCGAACCCAGCGGTGGGCGAGACACCTACGGCCCAAACGAACCTTAGCTGCGCAGAGGCGGCAACGCCGGACGAAGACGGTGCCGATGACCCGATCGTCCTGCGTGGACAGAGCGGCATCACTATCCGCGGGCGGACGATCCGGGCTGACCCGGCAGTTGTGTTGCACGACTGCGAGGGTGTCACGCTGGTCGACTGCGACCTGACCCGGGTCCAAGCCGGGGGCTGCCGAGACCTCCGCATCGTAAACTGCCACCTGCACGACAGCGAAGACAATGCGGTCTACCTCGACGACTGCCGGGACGTGCTCATCCAAGGCAACCGGATCGAGCGGGTGCGTACCGGGGTCTTGGCACATCGATCGCGAGGCGTGCGTGTCATCGGGAACTATTGCGAAAACGTCCTTGGCCCCCTGCCCGGCGGCCAGCTTGTGCAGTTCGATAAAGTGGCCGGTGCAGGCAACGCCATCACCGACAACTATGCCGTCAACTTCCGTAACGCTAGCAACCCCGAAGACGTGATCAGCATCTATCAGTCACACGGTACAAGCGTCTCGCCAATCCTCATCGAAAACAACTACATCGTCGGCGACCCCGAACACGGCAGCGCGGGTAAAAGCGACTCGGGGTCGGGCATCATGCTCGGCGACAACGGCGGAAGCTGGCAGGTCTGCCGCAACAACACCCTCATCAGCCCGGGCCAAGTCGGCATCGGCATCGCATGCGGCGAGAACATCGTCGTCGAAGACAACCTCATCCTGGGCGCATCGTCCGATGTCGCCAATGTCGGGCTCTACGCTTGGAACCAGTATGAAGACCAGCCCGCGGGGCAAGTGACGATCCGCCGAAACACCGTCGCATGGATCAATGCCAATGGTGACGACAACCCGGACTGGGACGGCGGCGGGTTCACACGCGTGATCGAAGAAGGCAACACGTTCGGGGGACGCAGCCTGCTTAACGCCACGGAACGCCCCGACCCTCCGAACGAATCGACTCAGCCACCTGTCCCATTCGAAGAGCCCGATGCGTAAGCACGGCACAACTCGCCATTGGTCAGCGTAGGCATCCGGCCGGTCCGTGAGCCCAGCAGCGCGAAAGCCTTGTCGAGCCGATCCCACTGCTGGAATTCCTCGATTTCCCATGAATGCCCCCACAGGTGCAGGACCCCGCCCTGCCCCTCCACGTGTGCTGCGAGCCGGCCCAACTGTTCCAGCCAATCCCCAGACCGCCCCATCCGGAGAAAACGCATCAGGTTCATCGTGACCCGGCGCTTCGCGATGTTACGTAGGACCGGGAGCTTGCTGTGAGGCTGAGCCTGGATCGATGTTGGCATCTCGATGAGGCCGATTGGATGCGGGCGCGGCGTGCCATCGCTCCACAACTCGACCGTGCGATACCCCGCGTACCCTGCTTGGGCGATCATCGCCGCGTGTCGTGCATGGAACCGCCCCGTTGGTGGGCAAAACACCGTGCACTCACGTCCCATGACATCGGCCAACCAGTCGCGTGACGCCTCGATCTGCGACGCCGCTTTGCCATCGGGGATATCAGTCAGGACAACGTGATCGATCGTGTGTCCGCCCAGCTCAAACCCTGCATCGACCAGCTCACGCAGTTGGGCATCGGACATCGTCGGACGTGACCAGCGTCGGGGCACATAGAACGTGCCCGCCAGCCCGTGTTCGACCAGCATCGTTGCCACGCGCAGGTCGAGCGGGTGGCCGTCGTCCCAACTCGTCGTGATCACAGCGTGCGGCAGGGTCATCGCTGCACCTCAAACGGCTTGCCCCAGAGCAGCTCGGGCCGACGCTCGTAGACCCATGATGCGGCAAGGCCGAAGCCGATGATCGACCAGAGCCAGATGCCGCCCATCGGCCCCTCGAAGTACACGTCAAACGCCGCGTTGAAATGCATCGCGAGCCAGTACGCCACCAGGAACACAAACAGCATCATCCACGTCACATCCCCACGCTGCCGGGCCCGCACATACGCATTGACCATGGTGTACAACCACGACAGCTGCAACGCAATCCAAAGCGCAAAGCCCGGCACGCCCATCCGCGCCAGAACAGTCAGGTGCCCATTGTGTGGGCTACGCAGAGGCGTATCGTCGAACTCTACCTGGAACCCATCGCTGTCCGCCAGGTTCACACCAAACCCCTTGCCCATCCAGAAGTACTCGCCGTTGAACGTGTAGTCGATGATCTTGCCCCACCACTGTAAGCGCCATGCCTTGGTCTCATCCAAGTCTCCTTCCACTTCGTCATTGCTCACGATGCTCGTCACGTTGAGCACGAGTTGCCGGACAGAAAACTCTCTGCTTCGCCCGGGCATCGGGATACGTGGATCGATCAGCGCGACTGCAGGCAGGACAACGACAACAGTCAGCAGCAGGTTGCGCGCCCATACACTTTTAGGCCGCATCGTAAACGCGGCGGTACATGCGAGCCCGAACGATACCAGCCCGCCCCGGCTTACCGCGCCTGCAATCGCAACGAGTATCAATGCCATCAAAGGCCAGAGTACATTCAGAAACAACCTGGGTAAGCCCCAAAAATCCGCCCGGAACAAACCGACGATCGCCAGCGCAACAACACCCCCCAGATGCACCGGCGCATCGCCCGTGCTCAGATCGATCATCGGTATACCCGGCGCCATCGGCCATTCGGGAACGGCGTCGTCTAGCACCTGCCCCGCGATCCAGAAGATCGGCATCAGCAGCAAGAACACACGCGCAAAGCCTTGGTACTTCTGCAGCACCCAGGGCAGGAGCCTGGGCTGCGAGATCAGCACGCCCGCGACCACCAGCGTGATTAGGCTGTAACCGTAGATCACGCCGTCGCGCAGCGCGTCGAACTCGTAAGTCCCCAGGTATGGGAGTGTGCGTGTGAGGCCCCAAGCGATGAACGCCAGGATCAGCACGACCGTCGGCATCATCAGAAGCTCTCGCCAACCCCGCTGGAACAGCAGCACGAAGCAGCCCGCAACGAGGATGATCTCGGAGATGAATACCGGGGCATACCCGATGTAAGCCGTGCCCTTACCCCCCAGCGCGAGGCCGGCAAGCAGCAGCATCCACACGGTAATCCACCGCGCGCCCATGTCGCGCCGAATCGGCTCGGGCGCAGACGCCTGTATCGCAACCACATCCGCTGTCTCTGCGGGACCGGCATCGGTCGTCGGTATAGGGGTTTGCTTGGGCATCAATCGTGTCCGCCGACACGCTCCGTACTGCCGTGCTTTTCGGTCCGGGTCACATCTTCAACATCGTCTGGGGCTCCCTGTAGTGTGCCCTCGGCACCAGACGACGCCAACGAAAGATCAGGGCGACAAGCCACACGGATGATCTTGCCGCCGATGATCCAGAGTACGCAGGCCTGGACGCCGTAGCCCAATAGCACCGCTGTGAGGATGCCCGGAAGCCCCCAGATAGCGAGCATCGGGAGCCCGACAAAGACGAGAACCACCGACGAAGCAAGCGAGCCGTAGAACAACCGATCGGGCCTCTCGACCGCACGTAGCTGCGCGTGCAAGACCGAATCGATCGCGACGATAACGGGGATCAGCCCAACGAGCCAGAGTAGCCAGGAATGCTCGGCAAACCTGCCGGCGTAGATCAAGCTGACGATCCGCTCATGGCTAAACCCGATGACCGGCCAGGCGGCAAGCGCAACGAATAGCGTGAGGCCTACAAACTGCCACGAAAGCCTGCCAAACGCGGGCGTCCCCCGACGCCGCACAAGCATCGGCACCAGGAGCGTGGAGAGCGCCCACGTAAACAGGATGAAAGGGACTGAAAGATGTAGCATCGCCTTCAGCGTCCCGCCCGATTCAAAATCCGGACTCCCCCCAGCCATCCAGCCCAGGACCAACGGCGTGACGAGAATCGGCAAATGCTCCGGGACCCAATGCATCATCCCTGTGGGCGCCGCCCATTTGCCGTATCGCCAATGATCACGAAGCACTTCGCCGTACCCCACACGCTCAAACACTGCACGTAAAGACACACGAAGAAAAAACAACAGGTAGACACACACCGCCAGCGATGACAGCGCCATCGCCGCGACCGCGGCGGGAATGCTCATCCACCCCATCGCATCAAAACCCAACAGCATGCCGACAACAAGCACGAGGTAGAGCAAGCCCGACAGCCCCGCATGCACCGGGGCCGAGTCGAGATAACACGCAACCCGCAGCGTCCAGGGCAGGAGCTGAAACACTTGCGCGACCGAAAGTGCACACAGCGCGATACCTAGTGTGCGCTCGCCGAAGAAGACCTGGCTCAGCCCGATCGCGGCCAGGAGTAAGCCCCCCGCCAATGAGATCATCAGGTGGATGCCGACCGTTTTGCCGAGGTAGTTCGACAACTGGTCGCGGTAGCGTTCTGCGCCGAAGACGGCGACCGGCTCGGTCAGCAACGCAGTCTGGAAAACACCAAGCACCAGGAAGCTGACGTAGGCCGCGGCAAACGCGCCGAATTCATGCTCGCTCAACCAGTGCCGGGCCAGCCCAAGCTGCACCAGGAAGTTCGCCCCGGCAAAGAGGACATGATCTGCCAAGGCCCAGCCACCGCGCCAGGCGCTACGCCCCGCGCGTCGCGCTAAACCACGACGCCCGTCTTTGGCGACGCTTGAACACCTTGCGGCGTCGTTGGATTGTTCGGGGGAGCGGTGCATAACCGGGCTATCGGCCGACCACGATCCGCCGGATCAGCAGGAAAACGAACACGCTATTGGTGGTGACATACCGCTTCCAGAGACGACGCGGCTCCTTGCACAGGCGAAAAAACCACTCCAGACCGCGATCCTGCATCCACTTCGGCGCCATCGCGAGCTTGCCTGCATGGAAATCAAAGGCCGCCCCGACACACATCTGCACCGCGCGGATCTGCTTGCGATGCTTGAACGCGAAGTCTTCCTGCTTCGGGCAGCCGATCCCCACGAACAACACACCCGCGCCGCTCGCGTTGACACGCTCGATCACTTCAGCCTCTTCAACCTCGGTCAACGCACGATAAGGCGGCGACTCCGCGCCGACGATTCGCAGCCCCGAAAAACGCTCCGGCAGCACACGGCAGAGGATGTCGATGACTTCCTGACTGCTCCCGTACAGATAAACACCCACGCCCTGCTCAGCGCATCGTGCGCAGATTTCCGCCATGCACGTCGGGCCGTAGACCCGTTGTCCAATGCCCGATCCGTGCAGCCGATTCATCGCCCATCGCACGGGCTGACCATCACATCCGACGATATCAAACTGGTTCATCGCATCACGTCGCTCGGGACGGCGTGCCTCGATGAGGCCGTGCACCGGCATGAAGTCCACGATCCCCGGCCGCCCCGCAACCGCCCAACTCATAATGCAGTCTGCAACCTCGCCAGGCCCCGCCTTGCTGATCTGGATCCCCAGCACATCAACCTTCTCAGGGGCATCGGGTACCGCAACATCCAAACGCACCGCTTCGTCCGAGGCCAGGCGACCAGGGTGAGCTCCAACGCTTGCCGGCAATGCATACTCAGTTGTTAGCGTCGTGGTCAACGCGAGTCGCTCCAAAGTGAGTCTGGACGGAACCAACCGCTTACCGCGCACCACGCTGCGAAAGCACAGCGGGCACCGTCGCAAGCAGGATCCGTGCATCATGCAAGGGTGTTAGCCGTTTCTGATAGGCAAGGTCCATACGGACCCAGTCGTCGAAGCTGACCGAAGAACGGCCCGAAATCTGCCAGATACAGGTCAACCCAGGCGTAACATCAAGGCGACGCCGCTGCCAACCCACACAGACATCCGACTCGTGGCAGGGCAACGGCCGAGGCCCGACCAGCGTCATCTCACCACGGATGACGTTAGCTAACTGAGGCAGTTCATCCAGGCTGGTCTTTCGCAGGAAGGCGCCAAGGCGAGTGATGCGTGGGTCATTTTTAATCTTGAATGCGGGGCCGTCCTGCTCGTTGATGTGCAGGAGGTTGTCGCGGTGTTTCTCGGCACCATCGATCATCGTACGGAACTTGTAGATCCTAAACGGCCGCCCCCCCAGGCCCGCACGCTTCTGACTGAACATCGCAGGCCCCGGCGATTCCAGCTTGATCGCAATGCCGATCGCGATCAGCAGTGGCCAGAGCAGCAACAAGAGCGAGCAAGCGACTACCAAATCCACCGTACGCTTCCACCGTGGCAACGGACGGGTCATCAGGGCTTCGAGTTCATAAGCCTTTTTCTCCGCGGCTTGTGCAGCTACCGAGGTCGCCGGGCGTGAAGGCCCGTCATCATGGATACGGCGTGTGTACTGCGTGGCCGCGTCTTCGAACTGCGGCCCTCCGCCCGATCCGGAATCCCCATCCCGGGGCGGCTTTCGTTTCGAAGCGTTGGCGGGGGCGTAGCTGTAGATCGCGTAAGAGGTCTTGACCTGATGCCGCTCCATCACAGCCTGGATCGTCTCGGCGAAGTGACGCGCACCATGCGCCACCGTATCCGGCAACAGAATAAACGCCGTACGCAGATCAAACTCGCCGACGTCGTCGGTGATTCGACACCGTGACTCGATCACATCGATCAGTCGAGCCAGATCGGCATGCTTGTCTTGTCCACGATCAAGCCCGATCAGAACCAGCGCCAACTCATGCCCGCTGCGATCTGCACGCGCACGCTCGCGCTCCAGCATCCGATTAAGCTGGCTGCTGCGTTGAGCGACATGCTGCGTCAGCTTGGGCACACGCCGTCGCTTGCGGTGCAATAGAAAACGGCCGAACATCCTTCCCTCCCAATCTCGATCCAGCGATACCCAGAAATGGGTGACACCGTCTCGCCTCCACTATCCTCGGTATCCATACCGAGATGAACCATCACGGAGTATAGCAACACGAGTGAGCCGGCTACAAGTATGCCTCTCGATACTCCCCGAGATGGCTACGTGGCCGAATCGCGACTGGTGGCTCGGGGGAGCTGTGAGCTGCCTGAATCCCTGCAAACGGCTTCTAATACTGTGACTCTAGAAGAGTTCGGGCGAATCCTAGGACGCACGACGGTATTGGAGGGCCTGCTCGTAGATGTCCATCAACATCGCGTAGTTCGCCTGGGCCGTGTAATGCGTCTCGTAGGCCGCCCGGGCATGATGCCGCATCGCGTCAAGCAGACCACGGTCCTGGAACAGCGATAACGCGGCAGCGGCCAAATCATCGGCATCGCCCGGCGTGAACAGACTGCCGGTAGTGCCTTCGACAACCGCATCCCCCATGGACCCCATCCGCGACGCCAGGATCGGTAAGCCCGACGCATACGCCTCGACGATCACCTTCGGGAAACCTTCGTAGTTCAGCGAAGGCAACACCAACAACGCCGCCTGGCTGATCACCTCACCTAACCCCGGCTGCCCCATCCAGCCCAAGCACTCCACATGTGGATGACGCGACGCCAGCGCCTCGGCCTGGGGACCCATCGGGCCACTCCCCACGATCTTCAACGGCACCTTCGCCCCCATCCGATCCCACGCCGCGACCAGCGTCTCGAGCCCCTTCTCGGGTGAAAGCCGACCCAAGTACAACGCGTACCCTCCACTGCCTACCCCTACACCCGGATCGTCCATCACGAAGTTCGGCTTCACATGCAGCCGACTCTTAGGCAGCCCCCCCGCCAGCATCTTGCCGCGCGTAAACTCGGACGCCGCGATAAACGCATCGACCTCTCGGTGGTAGGTCCGAATCGTCCGATGCGTGACCCCCATCACAGTCAGCACAGCGCTGGCGGCACGGCTGTCGCGATAGCAGCCGTGCCGAACCGCTGGCCAAGCCACCGCCTTCCCCAGGCACGCCTCGCAAACCTTCCCGTCGCGAAAGAACGTGCCCTTGGGGCACAACAGCCGGTAGTTGTGCAGCGTCTGAACCACCGCCGCCCCGGCCCGACGCGCCGCGTAGTAGGCGGACGGCGAAATCAACGGCATCGTGTTATGGAAGTGCACCACGTCCGCCCGCTCGGCGCGGACCCGCGCTTCGAGGGCCTTCGCCGCCGCCCGACTCCAAACCGTACCCGCTGCAAGACGAACAGCGCCAAGCCCTTCGACATCATCGTTATGCCGCGTAAACTGCGCCACCTCGTGCCCATTGGACATCAGCAGCGCACGCTCGTCCTCAACGACAGAGTCCTCACCCCCAGGGATCTGGTAGTAGTTGTGGCACTGGATGATCTTCAAACACAGCCTCGTTTGGGACCCCACAGTCTACCGGGCCAACGAGCCAATCGCCCAGCTACGCCATCAACCACACGACCGCTCCTGGCTTGGATCGACCACGACCAGCCGTACCCTTGACACCAGGTACGACAACATCGCATAGCACAGCAGCGCCATCCCCAGCATCTCCAACCCCTCCTCCATCACGACCAGTGCAACAAACCAGAAGCCGGGCGACTGTAGCGGTGGCTCATCACTCCCAGTCGGCTCCACCGCCATCCCCATCAAGGACTCAAATCCCACCGCCCCCGCTAAAAACACCGCCACCGACAACGCCAACAGCCCAAGCGTGCGGCGGGGTAAACCACGCAAGAATGGCACAAGCCCAACCAACAGGATTGCACCTAAAGCAAGTACCGGCACATACCACGCATAAAACATGAGCCCCGTCGCATAAGGCCCCATCACCCCCCGAACCCGATCAACCAACACCTCATGTACTGCCGAGGCCTCGTCGATCGAGAGCGCCAGAAAAAACAACCCCAGGACAAGCCAACCCAACACCCCTCGCTCGCCACGCCGACGCTGAACCCAGCCCGCCAACAGCATCAACCCGCCGTTCACCGCAATCAGCATCGCACTGAACCACGCGGGCAACGACATCTCCCGGTCGAGATTGAGAAGCCGATACCGGAGCCGGTACGTCGGCTGATCGAACCGAACGATGTCCGTCGTGGGCACACGATTCATCTGCCATTGCGTCAGCAAATGCATCGCCACCAGCCCAAGACCGAACACGATGAGCAGGATGAGGACCCGCCTTGGAATGTGAGAAGGAGGTTGCACCAGCGGCCTCGGAACCGGTCCAATACACAACAGCTGAAGCAGACACAGTGATAGCTTCGAAATCCTAACGCAATCCCCACGCATCACAAGCCGTATTGTGTTTTCGGCCACGGCATGCCCACAACGCTCGCTGGCAACCCCCAACGCACTCGGCTACACTGCTCAGCCATAAGCCCCTGCGGGCGTAGCTCAATTGGTAGAGCGTCAGCCTTCCAAGCTGAATGTTGAGAGTTCGAGTCTCTTCGCCCGCTTTGATTGTCCGACTTGAGCTTCGCTGTCCAACCAGCGGGCCTCGGCAGCTCTCCGCGTTCCACTGCGGTCGGCTGCATGACTGAACGGGTTGTGTCCGCTCAGGAGCCCGACCCAACGCGGGCCGGACTAACCCCCCAGTAGGCGTGCAACTTCTACGCCACCTTTGGTTGCCCACTCCGTGATCGCGTTGTGCCGTAGCTGGTGCGGGATCCAGTGTTCGCAGCCTGCTATGCTGATCGCTTTGGTGATGGCTTGGGCGTAGCTGCTGGGTTTGTACGGACCGCCTCGGCCATGCTCGAAGATATAGCCGCTTGCCCTGGGTTCACCCAGGAGATCGTGGGTAGGGATTGGGATGACGATGTTGCGTCGATGGCCGTGATGCTCCGTCTTATGCTCGGCCGGAGTGTAGACCCATATGTCGGCCCGCCGGTCGACTAGATCCCATCGCATCGGGCATAGCTCGCCGCTCTGCATCCCAGCTGCCATCTGTAGCAAAGCCATCCTGCGAACCAGGTCAGGCAGGTGTGGCAGCATCGCCTCAAAGGCTTCCAGCTTGGCCGAAAGGATGGGTTTGGTTTCGCGTGCCTGGCTCCGGCCGTATTGCAACGCATCCACCGCGTCCCAGGTCAGGATCGTTGCGGGCTTGGCGTGCTGGTGCTTGATCGCCCAGCGGACGAAACGGCGGAGGCGGCTCATGCGCGTGTTGATGGTGCTGCGGCACAGGTCCGCCGGGATCATCGCGTCTCGCACTGCCTGAACATCCGGCACTTTGAGCGTGTCCAGGACACGGTGGCCATACAGCAGATCGAGCGGTTGGAGCGCATGCAGCATGTTGGTCGCCTCACCGGTCGGCCGCCCGCTCGGCTTGCGGTAGTGCTGCTCTGCCCATTCCAGATACGTTCAAACTAAATCCCGGATTTTCATGATGTTTGCCCCATCGGCAGAGGTGCCGCCTAGAGCAACTGGCTCGATTGATCTCCATGTGTCATGATGTTGTTTTCAGGCGTGGAGGCCTTGTTGATGACCTATTCGATGGATTTGCGTGAACGGGTGGTGGCGGCGGTCGAAGGGGGTGAGGCGATCGCTTCGGTGGCGCGGCGGTTCAGCGTGTCGCGGCCGACGGTGCGGGAC